>NZ_DAVZJY010000144.1:0-6259 GCF_052272535.1 Sutterella sp.
TTGCGCGCGCACCGCGGCAAAAGAAGAAAAAGAAGGGGGAAAACAATGGAACCGACGGAGAATCATCCTCCCGCCGATCCGGGGCTCGCGCGCAGCCTCGTGGAACCGCTCTACAACGGCCGGACGCTCTCGACGGGCGAATCGGTGCTCACGCACGCCGACGGGGTTGCCGGCATTCTGCGCGGCATCCGCAATGATCCGGAGCTCCTCGCCGCCGCCTATCTCTACAGCGTGCCGAAGTTCGTGCAGAACCCGGGCGAGTGGATCACGAAGAGCTTCGGGCCCGCCGTCGCCGGTCTCGTCACCGAGCTCGGCAAGATGAACGACCTCTCGAAGCGCGCCCGCTCGGACAACAGCGAGGCGAGCGCCGTGATGCAGCCCGAGGCGCTGCGCCGCATGTTCCTCGCGATGAGCCAGGACCTGCGCGTGGTGCTCCTCAAGCTCGCGAGCCGCCTGCAGACGCTCCGGTGGTTCGTCGCCTCGAAGAGCCCCGGCGCGCGCGAGTTCGGCGAGGAGACGCTCGCCGTCTACGCGCCGCTCGCCAACCGTCTCGGCATCTGGCAGATCAAGTGGGAGTTGGAGGACCTGTCGCTGCGCTTCACGCGGCCCGACGAATACCGTGAGATCGCCGAGGAGCTCGACGAGTCCCGCGAGGAACGGCTCGATTTCATGCAGCACGTGGTCGAGAAGGTCCGTGCACTCCTTGCCGAGCACCAGATCGAGGCCGACGTCTCCGGGCGCCCGAAGCACATCTATTCGATCTGGAAGAAGATGCAGCGCAAGCACCTGCGCTTCGACCAGCTCTTCGACGTGCGCGCGCTGCGCATCATCGTCGGCACCGTCGAGCAGTGCTACGAGGTGCTCTCCATCGTGCAGGACAACTTCCCCGTCCTCTCGAAGGAATACGACGACTACATCGCCAACCCGAAGCCGAACGGCTACCAGTCGCTCCACACGGTGGTGACCGACAAGGCGGGCCGTCCGATCGAAATCCAGATCCGCACCCGTGCGATGCACGAGTTCGCCGAACTCGGCGTCGCCGCGCACTGGCGCTACAAGGAGTCCGGCAATTCGCTCGGCGCCTCCGAGGCCGAAGAGCAGCGGGTCGCCTGGCTCCGCCAGCTCCTCGCCTGGCGTTCCGACGTCGGCGGCGACCCGCACAAGGACGCGCACGCCGTTGAGGACGACCACGTCTACTGCCTCACGCCCCAAGGGCGCGTGGTGGAGCTCCCCACCGGGGCGACGCCCGTGGACTTCGCCTACATGGTCCACACGCAGCTCGGCCACCGCTGCCGCGGCGCGCGCGTGGACGGCGCGATGGTGCCCCTCAACACGCACCTGAAGACCGGGCAGACCGTCGAGATCATCGCCGGCAAGACCGGCCAGCCCTCGCGCGACTGGCTCAACCCCGAGCTCGGCTACGCCGCGAGCGCGCGCACCCGCAACAAGGTGCGCCAGTGGTTCAACGCCCAGCAGCAGGCCAAGCAGCTCGACGAAGGGCGCGAGCGCCTCGACAAGGAGTTGGCGCGCCTCGGGAAGACCGCGGTGAAGTTGGACGACCTCGCCAAGCGCCTCGGCTTCGCTTCCGTCGATGAGCTCTGCATCGCCTTCGCGAAGGAGGAGATCACCCTCACGGCGCTCGCCCAGGCCGTGCAGCCCCCGAAGCCTGAGCCCCCGAAGGAACCCGAACTCCAGGTGCGCGAGGCTTCGGCCTCGGCCAAGAAGAGCAAGGTCCTCGTGGTCGGCATGGATTCGCTCCTTACGCAGCTCGCGCGCTGTTGCCATCCGCTGCCGCCCGACGAGATCGTGGGCTACGTCACCCGCGGGAGGGGGGTCACCATCCACCGCGCCGACTGCCCGAACCTCAAGAACATGGGGGATCAGGACCACGATCGCCTGATCGAGGTGAGCTGGGGGCGTGCGGGCGACGACCAGGTCTATCCCGCCGAGGTGCTCGTCGTCGCCCAGGACCGCTCCGGGATGATGCGCGACGTCTCCGAAATCTTCCAGCGCGAGAAGGTCCACGTCACCGGCATCAACTCCCAGGCCCTCAAGGGGGACCTCCACATGCGCTTCGCCATCGAGGTGAGGGGTGGCGACGGCATGCGGCTCATGCTCCAAGGTCTGCGCGCCGTGCCGGGCGTGCTTTCGGCGCGCCGCCTCTGACGCCGAAGTCCTTCCTTCAGACCGTCCACTCCGCTCTGCGCGGGCGGACGGCTGAGGAGGGTGGTTGCGGCAACTTCCTAGTAAACAAGGAAAATCGAAAAAAGTTTAGAAATTTGTCCTCCAACCCCTTGCTTTTTTCGAAAAGCACCCGTAATATTCGCACCTCACGTTGCTCGTGAAGCTCTTCCAGGCACGTAGCTCAGTTGGTTAGAGCATCACCTTGACATGGTGGGGGTCGTTGGTTCGAATCCAATCGTGCCTACCAAGAAAAGCTTCGCGGAACACGTGGCGCGGGTTCAGGGACCTGCGGTGAAGGAGAAGACGCCTTGCAGTTCTGGGCGCGGATCCATACAATCAAAACCTTGACAGGCACGTAGCTCAGTTGGTTAGAGCATCACCTTGACATGGTGGGGGTCGTTGGTTCGAATCCAATCGTGCCTACCAGAATTTTATTGGGAATGCCGACGATGCCGTTCATTCAGATGGCTGTGCGAACAACAGCGCCCCGTCGTTAAGATTGGGCGTGGACGCATAATTGTCAGCAGGACTCAAATGAAAAAAGTGCGGATCCAGGTCCGCACTTTTTTTATGCCCGCAAGTTTTGTGAGGTTTGCAAAATGGTAGTTGTCACCCTTCCCGACGGATCCAAGCGCGAATATCCGGGCGCGGTCACCGTTGCTGAAGTCGCCGCCTCGATCGGCGCCGGCCTTGCGAAGGCCGCCCTCGCCGGCCGCGTGAACGGCAAGCTCGTCGACCTTTCGACCACCATCGCCGAAGACGCCGACGTCGCGATCATCACGGGCCGGGATCCCGAAGGCCTCGAGATCATCCGCCACTCGAGCGCGCACCTGATGGCGCAGGCCGTCAAGGAGCTCTATCCCGAAGCGCAGGTGACGATCGGGCCGGCGATTGAGAACGGCTTCTACTACGACTTCTCCTACTCGCGTCCCTTCACGCCCGAAGACCTCAAGAAGATCGAGGAGCGCATGGACGAGCTCGTGAAGAAGAACATTCCGATCGTGCGCGAGGAGATGCCCCGCAGCGAGGCCGTGGACTTCTTCAAGGCCTTGGGCGAGCACTACAAGGCCGAGATCATCAGCTCGATCCCCGAGGGCGAGACCATTTCGCTCTACCGTCAGGGCGACTTCGTCGACCTCTGCCGCGGCCCCCACGTCCCCTCGACGGGGTGCCTCAAGGTCCATCGCCTCATGAAGGTCGCGGGCGCGTACTGGCGCGGCGACAGCAAGAACGAGATGCTCCAGCGCATCTACGGCACGGCCTGGGCGTCGAAGGACGACCAGAAGGCCTACCTCAAGATGCTCGAGGAGGCTGAGAAGCGCGACCACCGTCGCCTCGGCCGCGAGCTCGACCTCTTCCACCTTCAGGACGAGGCCCCCGGCATGATCTTCTGGCATGCCAAGGGCTGGGCCCTCTGGCAGGTGATCGAGCAGTACATGCGCCGCGTCTACCAGGACAACGGCTACGAAGAGGTGAAGGCGCCGCAGCTCCTCGACCGCTCGCTCTGGGAGCGCTCCGGCCACTGGGCGAAGTACCGCGAGAACATGTTCACGACCGAGTCGGAGAACCGCTACTACGCCCTGAAGCCCATGAACTGCCCGGGCCACATCCAGATCTTCAATTCGAAGCTGCGCAGCTACCGTGATCTGCCGCTGCGCATCGGCGAATTCGGCCAGTGCCACCGCAACGAATCCTCGGGCGCCCTGCACGGCCTCATGCGCGTGCGCGGCTTCACCCAGGACGACGGCCACATCTTCTGCACCGAGGACCAGATCCTCGCCGAATGCGAGCACTTCACTGCGCTCGTGCAGAAGGTCTACGCCGACTTCGGCTTCACCGAGATCGCCTACAAGGTGGCGACCCGCCCGGCGATGCGCATCGGCGAGGACGCCGTGTGGGACAAGGCCGAGCACGCCCTGATGGCGAGCCTCGACGCGCTCGGGATCAAGTACGAGATCCTCGCGGGCGAAGGCGCCTTCTACGGCCCCAAGATCGAGTACCACCTCAAGGACTGCCTCGGCCGCTCCTGGCAGTGCGGCACGGTCCAGGTGGACTTCCAGATGCCCGGCCGCCTCGGCGCCGAGTACGTGGGCGAAGACAACACCCGCAAGATTCCGGTGATGCTGCACCGCGCGATCCTCGGCTCCCTCGAGCGCTGGATCGGCATGCTGATCGAAGAGTTCGCCGGCGCCTTCCCGACCTGGCTCGCCCCGATCCAGTGCGCCGTCGCGCCGATCACGGACAAGCAGGCCGCCTACGCGCAGGAGGTCGCCGACAAGCTCCATGCGGCGCGCATCCGTGTCACCACTGATTTGCGCGGTGAAAAGATCAACTATAAAATTCGCGAACTCAGTCTGCAGAAGATCCCCTACATTCTCGTCGTCGGCGAGAAGGAGGCTCAGGCTGGGACGGTTTCCGTGCGCATGCGCGGCGGCAAGGATCTCGGCGTGATGAAGGTGGAGGACATCCTCGCCCGCATCAAGGCCGAAGACGAGAGCCGCTCCCACGCCGAATGATCGGCGCGGGCGAAGTCGCAACAGCGCTAGAGTTTTTTCAGGAGAAGAGCCATAGCTCAAGATCGCAAGCATCGGATCAATGGTGAGATCCGAGTTCCTGAGGTCCGACTGACCGGCGTCGACGGCGCCCAGATCGGTATTGTCCGCACTTCCGAAGCCCTCCGTATGGCCGAGGAAGCGGACGTCGACCTTGTTGAGGTCGCGCCGAACGCAGTGCCGCCCGTCTGCCGCCTGATGGACTACGGCAAGTTTCGTTATCAGGAGCAGAAGAAGGCCCAGGAAGCCAAGGCGAAGCAGAAGGTCGTGCAGATCAAGGAAGTCAAGTTCCGTCCGGCGACGGACGAGAACGACTTCCAGACGAAGCTGCGCAGCCTCGTGCGCTTCCTCGCCGACGGCGACAAGGCCAAGGTCACGCTGCGCTTCCGCGGCCGTGAAATGGCCCACCAGCAGTTCGGCACGCAGTTGATGGACCGCGTGCGCGACGAACTCGCCGACGTCGCCCAGGTCGAGCACGCGCCCAAGCTCGAAGGCCGCCAGATGATCATGGTTCTCGCCCCGAAAAAGAAGCGCTGATTTTCCGCACTTCCGCTCGAGTTCGAGTAGAATCGCTGTCTTTCGCCGGCTTCGGGTCATCTCCGAAGCTGGCATAACAAGTAGGCCCAGGGCCCGTTGAAGCGTCCAGTGCTTTCACTGCTGGAACGCCCGGGGCTTATCCAATAAAAGAGGAACGGCAAATGCCGAAGATGAAGACCAAGCGCGCCGCTGCGAAGCGGTTCAAGCCGCGTGCCAGCGGCTCGATCAAGCGCGCCCACGCCACGAAGCGCCACATCCTTTCCCACCGCACGACGAAGAACAAGCGTCAGCTGCGCGGCATGGTCACGGTGCACGAGTCGGACATCAAGTCCGTCAAGCGCATGCTGCCCTACGCCTAATTGAAGAAAGGAGATAAGAGATGCCTCGTGTGAAGCGTGGTGTGACGGCCCGTGCCCGTCATAAGAAGATTTTTGCCCTTTCGAAGGGCTTCCGTCTGCGCCGCAACAACGTTTTCCGCGTTGCCAAGCAGGCCGTCATGCGCGCCGGTCAGTACGCCTACCGCGACCGCCGCAACAAGAAGCGCGTGTTCCGCCGTCTGTGGATCGCCCGCATCAATGCCGGCACCCGTGCCAACGGCATGACGTACTCGGTGTTCATGAACGGCCTGAAGAAGGCCGGCATCGGCCTTGACCGCAAGGTCCTCGCCGACATGGCCGTGAACGACAAGGAAGGCTTCGCCGCCCTCGTCGCGTCGGTCAAGAACGCCTAAGAAGCTCTTCCTGCTTCCGCCCGGACGCGCAGGCGCACCGGGCGCAAAGGGAACTGAAATGAGAGGCTCGTCTCCCTGGGAGGCGGGCCTCTTTTTTCGAGCGTGATCAGTGAATTGCATGTAGAATTTCTGCTTTCCCAATGAGCGGCGCAGGGGGTCCGGGACCTTCCGCGCGCTCCTCATCCGGCGCCTTTCACCCCTCCGAAGAGGGGCGGGAGGGGTTCCGTGCGGCGCGGCCTTCTCCGCAGTGCGGGAA
>NZ_DAVZJY010000145.1:0-6252 GCF_052272535.1 Sutterella sp.
CATCGTGCGCGAGCGTTTCGGCACGAGCGTCGGCTCAAAGGTGCCCAGACGATCCGACGGTGTGTCAGAAGTAGTGGACCATGCCGACCGCGCCCTCCTGGCAGATGCGCCAGCTGCGCAGGTCATTTGTCCGGTCCATACGTGAGTCTCCAGAGGGCTTCCTCCAAGAGCGTACGCTCTGCGGCTCAAGCGTAGAAGAGCGCACGGGAAGATTGCAGCCGCCGGTTCTGCTTGTTCACGAGCTTGAATACGTCGTCTCGAAAGCATGTCGGCTGAAGCGACACCCTCTCCATCCCGAGGTGGTTGACCCATTGTGCCATGCCCTCGACAAAAGCGTCACTCGACGGGGACAGATCGATCCACCCGGTCGACGGCTCCTGAGCCGGAGCAGCGCTGCGGCATTTCCTTCCCGAACGTGAGAATGAAGCCGACCGCCCTCATCTGCGGCCCTTGAGGCTGCACAATGCGGTTCACCTTTCTCAGCGGACGGCTTGAAGGTTGGTCTTGATGAGCTCCTTGACCGTCTTGTTGATTTTCACGACGCTCGTCTTCGAGGCGCCCAACTTCGCCCCGCGGTCGGCGAAGCCTTCCGCCGCTGAGGCCGCTTCCTCAGCGAGGCGTCGAAGCTCGCCCGTCGTCAGACTTGCGGCTGCGGCCATTCTTTCGAAGGAACTGCGCGAGATCGTGCGGCCGCCTCCGCCAAAGCTGGTTGCATGCTCGCCGTATTGGCCCGGTGAGAAGGTTATGTCGAAGGCGGGCGAAAGCCTCCAGACGCCGTCGTCGGACAGAAGAAAGCCGAAGTTCTTCGCATGGTCGTCTGCGTTGCCGATCATGAAGTTGAAGACGGCCCGGCGCAGAATCTCAAGGACATCGTTGCGGGAGCGGGTCAGTGCCGCCGTGACGCGCACCAAGTCTGCATAGTCCAGAGAAGGCATGCGGAAGTCTACGTCGAGGAGCCCTGCGACCGATGCAAAGTGCGTTCGACCTTTGGGTGTTCTGTCGAATCGCCCGACGCCGAACCAATGCATCCTCGACTTGGCTCCTCTGCGCGGTCCTTCAAAGAGCCGCCACTCGACGGTCTGGATGCCTGCCGCCTGGGCAGATTCCAAAGCGGCCGCCTCCCATATGCCTTCCTCATGGCCCAAGGGCAGAAAGCGCGACGTGAACTTCACCAGCCACGGCGACCATCCCGGCTTCTCCGCCGTCGACGCCGCAGAGAAGTCTTCGGAGAACCAAAGCGTCGCCTTGGGTCGAGAACCACCCGAAGTCCCCGATTCCAGAAGCTGCGGCAGAACGACGTCCGTCTCATCCTCGAATACGCGGACTGCCGCCTCGCCGAGAGCGCAAAAGTCCGCCGGACCGGATGAAGCATGCTCTGCCGCCGCCGGATGCTCCGGCCTGAAAGAGAGGGCGCCGACCGCCCGTTCTCCAATGAAGGCCAGTCGGTCCAACGGCCCAACCTGGGTCGACAGGACTCCATGCTCTTGAAACGCGCGGTCCATCAAAAGAAGACCCCAACCATCGGGCAGGCTGTCCGCGAGGAAACCGTGCAGACCTTGGTTTGGACGCTGCGGCCCGCGCTGCGGCCCTTCAACGTAGGGCACACGGAACGGAGACAGGCTGCCATTCGGGAAGTTGCGTCGGTAGGCGGCATCCCATTCAAAGAAAAGCCCTTGGTCCATCTCGACGAGCCTTCCGGCAAGCGTCTTCCCGCCGCTCTGCAATGTCCTGTAGACCAGAAGCTTTCGGACGTTTTCCATCAGCCTTTTTCCTCTTTCTCAAAGAAGTCAAGGAGCGACTTGGGAGCCTTGGGCTTCTCCTCCATGAGAAACCGCCGGAGGTCGTCCAACTGGTCGAGCCGCCCCCAAAGAAGCAGGAACTGCCGCAGGGAAATCTGTCCGGTCGTCTCGAAGCGCTTGATCGTCGGCTCCGGGACGCCCGACATCTCCGCGAGCTTCCGTCGCGAAAGCTTGCGGTCCTTTCTCATCTTGCGAAGGTGCTCGCTCAGCTGCACCTGCACGTCGCCCGGCGTCCACAGCGTCAGGAGACCGCGTGTCTGGGCATAGTCTTCGGACAACATATTATCCGGATTCATCGGTTTTTAGGTCTTTTGGATAATTTGATGTCCAATTCTAGCGCAGCCTGCCGCAGAGCACGGGACGATACTGGGCTCTCCGCATATTGGTACCATAGAGCAGCCTGGGGGGTTGCATTGAATGCCTCACGCTGCCGGATCGGACAATCACGTCCAAGAAGGCAGCGCAATAGCAATTCAACATGTCAGCGGCGTTGTGCTCTATCGGAACCTTTGGGTTTATTTGCTTATTATCAAGGAGAGCTTCCAATGGAGGTCCCAACACTTTTTCATAGCAACCCCTACCGGCCAGGCGCCGGCCAGATCCCTGCCTTCTTCGCAGGCCGAAAAGCTGCGCTAGACGCAGCTCGACAGGCCATCGCTCAAACCCTCCACGGCAGTCCCTCGCAGAGCGTGATGTTCTATGGCCTGCACGGTGCAGGCAAAACCGTGCTGCTCAGGAAACTCCAGGATGATGCTTCGGCGTTCGGCGCGCTCCCTCTCCCGATCGAAATCAACCGCACGGCTTCGCTCGCAGCCCTGCTCGTCCCGGCACTCAAAGGGCTCCTGATCCATCTCTCTTTTCGCGAATCAGCCAAAAACAAAATCGACAGCGCGCTGGGTGCACTCAGAAGCTTCGTCGACTCCATTCGGACCAAATGCCCTGACGTCGAAGTATCTCTCGACGTTCCAAATACTCCCGGAGTGGCAGACAGCGGCAATTTCGTTCTTGACTTGACTCAATTGCTCTGTCGAATCGGCGAGCTTGCGCGCGACGCCAGGACGGCGGTCATCATTTTCGCAGATGAGGTACAGTTCCTCTCAAAGGAGGATCTCAGCGCACTTCTGAGCGCTCTTCATCAAGCCGGTCAAAGATCCCTCCCGGTCATCATGATCGGCGCGGGGCTACCCTCAGTAATCGCCTGCGCGGTGCAAGCCAAGGCCTATGCCGAGCGGCTCTTCCGTTTCGTCGAAATCAGAGCATTGGATCGAGAAAGTGCTCTGGAATCCTTGGAAAATCCGGCGATCGCACAGGGCGTCGCCTATGATGCCGCAGCGGCATCGTTCATCATCGACGCTGCGCGAGGCTACCCGTTCTTCATCCAGACTTGGGGCCATTTTGCCTGGCGGGTGTTCGCCGGGAGCAGCGAATCAATCATTACGCCGGCAGTCGCCAAGAAGGCCGCCCTTTTGGCCGTCGCGAGTCTCGATGCGGGATTCTTCCGCTTGAGAATGGAGCGGCCAACCCCGAAGGAAAAGGAATTCCTGATTCACATGGCTCTAATTGAGCGGCCTTCCATTCGAACAGCAGACATTGCGAAGTCGATGAACTGCAGATCGACGGCTCTTTCTTCCATTATCGCCCGACTCATCAAGAAGGGCGTAATCCATTCGCCTCAATACGGGGAGCTAGCATTCTCCGTGCCGATGTTGGACGACTATCTGCGCAGGATTTCGCGCTGAACTGAAGTCTGTCCTCGCCCGGCCTCACGACCGTCAGAGCTCCGCCATCTGGGCGGCGCGTTGGAGCGCATCCTCGCTGCGGCGGTCGTACTTGGCGGTGGTGGTCACGTTGGCATGCCCCATGAGGTTCTTCACGGCAACGATGTCGACGTTCTTCGAAAGCAGCCGGGTCGCGAAAGTGCGCCGCAGGTCGTGCGTCGTGATGGCCTCGATCCCGGAAGCCTCCATCGCCCGACCGACGATCCGGCCGATCGAAGCCGGATCCAAGGGCTGAGCATTGTTGAGACGTCCCGACTTCGAGAGGCGTCCGAAAAGCCAACCCTCCTGAGTCCCCCGGATCATCAGCCAGGCGGCGACCTTCTCGGAAACTTCGGGCGTGAGAAACACCCGCCGCTCCTTGTTCCCCTTGCCGATCACCCGAAGAACACCTTCTCCCAAACGGAGGTGCTCAGCACGGAGCGTCGTCACCTCCGCCCTGCGCAGCCCGCAGCCGAGCAGAAGCGCGAGCACCGCCTGGTCCCGAACGGATCGGGTACCCGTTTCCGCTTCCGCTGCCGCGAGAAGCTTCTTCGATTCATCGCCCGTGAGCGATCTGCCGGCAGGTTCCCTGTGAACCCGAAGCTGCTTCACGGCCTTGATTTCGCTGTATGTCAATAAATCGATTTGTCGGAGGCGCCAGGCGGTTTCGGCAACGCCCTTCAGTGCGGAGAGATAGGCGTTGGCGGAAACAGCGGCCAAACCACGTTTGTCGGAGAGTTCATGCATGAAGGCGACGACGTGGACGAAGCGAAGCTTCTCCCAGGCGCAGACCGATGCGTCGGGAAACCCGAGCCAGCGGGCCGCCACGTTGAGTCGCGACTTCACTGCCCGCCGGGAATCCTCGGACTGGAGCTCCGCCAGGTAGGCAACGGCGGCATTGACCGCTTCCCCACCCTCTTGAACGGGCACATTGAGAGGCGAATTTTGATCGCCATCTACGAGCGCCAATGCGTTTTGGCCTTTTGAAACGCCCTCAAAATGCGTCTGCACGATTTCACCTCCAAAAAGGTCCTTTTTGCCTGAAAAGTAAGGGTTATCCCTGATACGAGCAGCAGGCCCGCCTCAAACCGCCGTTATGCACGATAACTGCAATTATATGGCGTAATAATCCATCCTGCATGAACCTTACTAAGCTGCTTGCTATTTGTGAAGTTGGAATTCGTTTTTGGCTTCGCAGTCGTGCGTTGCAATTCGTTTTGTGTAAATGGATATACATTTCAAACTCGACAGACCCAATTCTTAGTTGGTGTCTGAATCAAACAGTCGCATTCCGCCATTCATCACCGCATCGTCACTCATTGCGCTTCTTCAAGGATCCATAACGAGAGCGGTAGAAGTAATAAAACTGATTGAATGTCGGCACTGCAATTTCTTCTTGCCCTCTACTCTCATTCATCTCTTCATTCACTTCACTCGTTTTTCCGCATTCATTGAATGGCGATTCATTTGACTCAACAACATCAGCCCGCTTCTCAACCAGACGTCCATTGCGGTAGTCCTCCACAAAGGCTTCATAAGCCTTGCGCAGCGGAAGCTTCCCCTCACCCATCAGATACCGGCGGCAGCCTTCATTCATCGCATCGAGCACCTCAGGACTCAGATCCACTCCGGGATCATTCCCGTCGGCCGCACGACGCCCGCGCTTGCGGCCCCTGGATACGGGGCCTGTAGCCCCACCGTAGGCCGGAACAAGGGACTGCAGCACTTGGCCTCTGCGCCAGTAGGTGCCGAGAATCAGATTGATCCGGCGTTCGAGCTGAGCGTCTCCACGCGATACGGCGGAAACCAGGCGCTTGCGGCCGCCATCCGTATAGAGGAGCGGATTCTCCACGATAAGTTCAATCAACTTGTAGTCGGCCTCCGCCTTCTTCACCAACTCATCCGAAACCGGTCTGATCTCCACATCCGCCCACTCATCGAGCTCAACCGTAATTCGACCTGCTCTCACGCCTTTTGATAGTCCAGAAGCCAGGCATTTGATCAGCTCCACTGACTGTCCATTCATTTGGATGAGATGAGCCGTATCTCCAAATATTTGGACAACTCGGTATTCGATGCCATCCATTTTCAGAATTTCATTGCGATTGATCATTTTGGATCTCCTCTCTATGCCATTGATTATACACTACTGGAATTCAATGGTCCTTGCAGGACTATTTTTCAACGACCATAAATCGCCCGTCGACGCCAGGTTTTCATCCATTTAATGTCATACATTAAGGCGATGGAGCTGCCTATAAATTAGGCAAACCATCGTAAATTCAGAGATTTCAATGAGTTCGCGAAAACGGCGCGTTTTGGCGTGTTTTCGTCGTTTTGGAGGCCCGGAGGTGGGGACAAAACGGGGGCGCGGAGGGTTCCGGGACGCGGTAATATGTCGGACAACAATCTTTTGCCCACAGCTACGAGACCACAAGACAATGGCTATCGAAGAAATCCTCAAGCAGGTTCGGGAACACCAGGAAAAGCAGTCGGCCCTCAATGCCGACTGGGAAAACATCCGCGAAAAGACCCGTCAGGAGTGCATCGAACTGATCGGCATGTTCGGTTTCACCGCGTCTGATCTGAACTTTGACAAGAACGGCAACATCGCCAAGCCGAAGGTGGTGAACGCCGGTGCTCCGAAGTTCCAGAATCCGGACGGTCCCGAGACTTGGACGGGCCGCGGCAAGCGC
>NZ_DAVZJY010000146.1:0-6141 GCF_052272535.1 Sutterella sp.
AGACGCGCGCGCAGTCCTTCATTGAGAAGGACGGCCGGGTGGTGGGCGTCAAGGGCGTCGATGCCGCGGGCAACACGGTCGAACTCACCTCGAAGGCCGTGATTCTCGCCTCGGGCGGCTACGGTGCGGACCAGTCGAAGCTCCCGTCCAAGATGAAGAACTACCTCTTCTACGGCGTTGACGGTGAGACGGGCGACGGCTTCAAGATGGGCGAAGCGATCGGTGCGGGCACCATCAACCTCGACCTCGTGAAGATGTATCCGCAGGGCGTCGAGACGCGTCCGCATCACGGCCTCGCCGCGACGGCCTCTTCGACCGACACGATGAAGAAGTCGGGCGCGATCTACGTGAACAAGTTGGGGCAGCGCTTCGTCGATGAAAACGCCGGCCTCGGCGTGCTCACCGACAAGACGGTCGAGCAGCCCGGCTCGATCGCCTACATCGTGATGGACGAGGCGGCCTGGAAGCAGTACGTCGCGAAGTCCCTTGAAGACAAGCTCGTTCCGTCGGCCGAGTCGCTCGACCAGTGGGCGAAGATCGTCAACAACGGGCACCCCGTGATGGCGGTCTCCAAGAGCCTTGAAGAAGCCGCAAAGGCCATGGGCATCGACCCGAAGGGGCTTGAAGCAACCGTGAAGCACTGGAACGACGAAGTGAAGGCCGGCAAGGACGCCGACTTCGGCCGCCGCATCACGGGCGGCCTCGCCGAGGGCGGTACGTGGCGCATCGTCGAGCAGAAGGTCCGCTACCAGACTACTCTCGGCGGCCTCAAGGCCAACGGCTCCATGCAGATCCTCGACAAGAAGGGACAGCCGATTCAGGGCCTCTATGGCGCGGGCTGCGTTGTGGGCGGTGCGAACGGCGCCGACTCGATGACCGCGATGATGAATTCGTGGGCCATTGTTTCGGGCGTCGTTGCCGCCGAGAGCGCCGCGAAGCAGATCAAGTGACTCTGTAAAGCGCCCGCTCTGAAGCGTGCTTCATGAGCCTGCGGCCGCCGGATCCTCATGCGGGTTCGGCGGCCGATTTGTGAGGCTTCGTGGAGACCTGTGGGTAGGAGCGACGAAATCCGCGCCAACGAGCGCGGGTACAGTACCAGGCGAAACGAATTTAGAAGTGAGGAGGCTGGCTCAACGGGACGGGCTCTCTGAGGGAGCGTACAGAGGAGGACGCGACTGCGTCCGAGCATATGCCGCGTACGGGCTTATAACCAAACAGGAACAACGCCCGCGATTCTTTCAAATCACGGGCGTTGCCTTTTGCAAATCGGACGATCCAAACAATTACAACAATCAGTTCAGTGACTCAGTGTCGTAACGCTTCTCCGAGTCATTCGACTGCAGGCCGCCTTCGAAAATCAATTCGACACGACGGTTCATCCAGCGGCCGTCATTGGTCTTGTTGGTGTACTTGAAGGACTTGCCCATGCCGCGTGCCGTCAGGCGATCGGCATCAATGCCATGTTCGATGAAGTAATTGCGAACGGCATTGGCACGACGCTGCGACAGGCCGGCGTTGTACTTGTCGCTGCCAACCCTGTCGGTCCAGCCTCGGATTTCAATCTTTTCAGACTTGTCTCGCGAATTGATGAACGCAAGCGCCTTGTCCAGAATGCGGCGGCTTTCTTCAGAAAGGTTCGACTTGTCGAACGCAAAGTTGATGCCTTGAATTTCAATCGTCGCCGCCTTCTGACATTCACGATAGAAGACTTCTTCGACAAAGCTCTTCCATATGGCGTCATCAGTCATCAAAGCTTCAAGGTCGTCTAAACGGCCGCATGTGGAAACCGAAGCCAGTTCATCAATGGCCTTTCGCTCCTTTTCCGTATATGCGGCCGACACGATATGGATGCAGGACTTCGGATTGGCTTCATAGAAGGCCTTCAGCGTCGCCACCGGATCCAAATGCTTCTTATCGGGATCGACCTCAAAGTTGCCGTCAGTCACGAGAACTGTTGCTTGAGAATTGGCAAGCTTTTCAGAGAAGCTCTCAAATGCACGGCTCCCCACCCACGTTGATCGACCGAACACCTCCAGACGAACGCCGAACTTCTTCTGAAGATCGGTCTTGAACTCTTCCGAAGAGCGCTCCTTCATCGGAACCAACTGAGTAAAGGGCGCCACTGTCAGAACAGAGGACTGCATCCCGGCCTTTTCAATCGAATAGATGCCGGCCTTCTCGATGAAGCGTTGCGTCAGTTCATGACGAGTCAGCTGGTCAATCTCTTCATTGGTCGGAGGAACTGCACGGATTTTTGGCAACGATTCGCCACGCTCTCGTGCATTTTCGATCTCTTTTTGCGCCAGGGACTTCATGTGCCCTACAGTCTGCATCATGGATCCGGATGCATCGGCTACAAAAGCAAACGTCTCAGCGGTCCGTCCGCAATCTACAAGGGACATTTCCGACGCCCAAATGTTGGCGGACATGCCTGCAATGGCAATCATCGCCAATGCCTGTTTACGACAGCTCATTTTCATTCCTAGACAATGGGGCTGCCGCTCCTTCAGTCATCATCGACAGGAAGGAGCAGCCTTGATTGTTTGAACAGCCGTCCCGAACCGATCGGGACGGCCCTGAGGACTCATCAGAACAGCAGCTTGCCGCCGATGCTGACATCGTAGTCCTTCGTATAGCGATCGCCTTCTTCACGGCTTGCCTGCGCATAAAGACGGAAGTTGTCAGTCACCTGCCAGTCAAAATTGACGCCGTAATAGAAGCGCGTGCCTTCGATGTCGCCGGCTCGAACGCTGGCCTTGGCGCCATCGATACCCGTATAGGAAATCGTTTGATCGCCGCCGAGGAATTCATGCTTGACGCCGCCCAACACGGCGACCTGGTAGTAACGGCGATCCAGATCGTCAATCGTTCCATAGTTGAACTTCTTGCCGAGAACGAAGCCGGCTCGACCGGTCAGGAAGTCCGCATTACCCTGATCGACCTTGAGCCCCGTGGAAGTCGTGTAGTCGGCACCCTTGGCAAGGAAGTAGCTCAGCTGCAGCTGCGGCTCGACGAACCAGTGGTTGAACCACCGGCGATCATCAACACCACCGCCTAACGAGAACATGTGGCCCACTTCAACGCTGGCGCCGAAGCCCCAAGTACCGTAGTCGGCCTTGGACTTATCCATTCCCGTGTTGTCGAAGCCTTCGAGTTCCTGTACATAACGCCCGGCCTGAAGCACAAAGTCGGCATAGGAACCCTTGTTGTGCATCCACGTCGCATAGAGCTTTCCGGAGTATTCCTGAAGCGTACCCGTCGTATAACCGGAGCCAAGCCCCTTCTGATCGGCATCGCTGTAGCGGAACGCACCGCCGAGCAGCCAGGCACTGTCTTCGTCGGCGTGGACGAGACGGTCAACACCGATGTTCAAGCCGTAGATTTCCTGCTTGAAACCTGCGGTGCCGCTGGCCTTGACGGAATCCTTCTTTCCGAAGACCGAAATCCAGCCGCCGTCCTGAGCCCCATAACGGACTTCGCCAGTACGCTTGCGAAGATCCTCCATATCAGCCTGATATGCCTCAGCCTGACCACTGGATGTACCGATTGTGATGTTGTCATTCACTTCAGGTGGAAGAGGCGGCGTCACGGGAGGCGTCGGCGGGTTGGGATTCGGGTTGGGAACAGGGTCAGGCTGAGAATGTTCGGCCTTCACAAGGTACCACTTGCCTTGGCCATTACCGTTCGTTTGAGTGCCGATCTGTTGACGACCTTCGTCTGTATCCAACAAAGCTTCATCGCCATCCTTGACAAATCCTAGATTCCAAACAGTAACCATGCCGCGACCACTGAAAGTGGATCCGCCGGAAAGGTTTGTAATCGCTAAGTTGGAACCCGAACCTTGTGCAACAAGCCAGTTATTGGAGTGAGGCTTGTTTTCGGGGAATTCTTCTCCCTGAATGGCAAGCCCCACTTTAAGGGATCCGGAAGCAATGTCCAGGACTTCAAGCTGATCAAGGGTGACGTTCCTAGTAGACTCCTTTTCAAGGTCAATGTTCATATGCAAAGTGCCGTTAGAACCTACGAGTTCTTTCGTTTTCAGATTGCGGTACTGATGCGTCATAGGATCGCTTTGCAATTCTCCAAAGGCGATTGACGAATCTGTCAGTACGAGCTTGCTCATCGATGAATTGTCGGAGAGCCTCCACGTGGAAGAACCTTCGAACTTCAGATTGACGCTACCTTCGGAAGCAGTCCCCACTTTATTGGAAGTTGCACCCGTATAGATAGATCCATGAGAAAGGCTGAGATCGATCAGACTGCCATTCGTGGATGAGATGGTTCCATCAATGACACTTCGTCCGAAAACACCCTGAATAGATGAATTGGTGTCCGCAACCATTATTTGCTGTGACGGATCATTATTTTTGGATGCAACAAAACTAGAGGAAGCATTAAGCGAAACGGTTCCATTATTAATGGATTTAATTTTATCCTTAAAGACAGATTCTGGCGAAACCAAAATAAACTTTCCGCCGCTAACGAAAACTTGATCATAAATGGTCGTAATTTTATCAACGGTTGCACTAACAGTAGAATTATTAAAAACGCAGAGCGAATAGGAGTTGTTATTCGTATCAATTGAAAGTGATTTTGAATTAGCCGTCACATCTCCAAAATAAGACCAAATGCCATATTTACCGCCAACAATAGAAATATCGTTTTCTGCGGTTAACTCAAGCTTTGTGTTATTTTCAACTTCTTTACCATATAATACGACTGCGCGCTCACCGTCTGAAGAAAGAAGAATATTTCTTCCCGATTTAACAGAAAGCTTATTTTCTATGGTCGTATCATCATTTCCTATGAGATAAACGGCATAATTCAACTTTCCGGAAATAGCGACGTCGGATTTTGCAATAATATTTGAATTGACGTTACCGCGTCCATAGTAACCATAACCTTGAGCTTTAATGGTTATGCTACCGTTATTCGATTTCAAGGATGCCGAAGTTTTTGCTGTGGATTGTTTATAAGACAAAAGGTAAACCCCAGCTCCATTGTAATCATAGTAATCTGAGAGTGAAGCTACATCCCTGAAGTACGTGTTGATGTCTATGCCTTCATCAGCATTAATCGTCACTATTTTATTTGTCTTAGCTAAAATGCCGAATACTACGTTCTTTTCTCTAAACGATTTAGTTAGCGATACATCAAATGTATTGTTATCGCCGACAATACTTATGCCACCGGCGTTATCTCTGTCCGTGCGCTTGTTTTCAATTAAAAAAGATTCTGCGTCAATGTCGATAGTCCCTGATCTTTCCATGATAATGGCGCTTAGAGTGTTATCCACACCCTCATTATTCACCATGCCGGATTCAAGACATATGTTTCCGTTTCTTATTATAAAAGAAGCCCCTTCATAGACATAAATTGTTCCTTGTCCACGGTAATTTTTTAAAATTAAATTAGTGCCCCCCCCATAATAAAATTGCTTTTTGTGTTATAATTTTGACCACTCCCCCAATTATGAACGAGAACAGTTGGATATATTTTTCCTTCGGAACCGTCTAATGTGGCGCCTTTATTGAAGATATAATCTTTACTTATTCCCTCATCCGTATCTTGAAAGGTTATATCTTCATTCCCATCATTATCATAAAGCAAAAAGTCGTCGTACACCTTTCCTGCTACTGGCCTTTCCTTTACAATCGCATGAGAAGTCGAAAAAAGGCTCATAATGCCAATGGCGATAACTGATTTTGTGAATATACTCATAGTAAATTACGATTAGATCAAGATCAAGGTTCGAAAGCCCCGTTGGGGTATACCGATTAATACGAACCTGACCAGATTTTAGTACGGTTCACACTGTACACCAGAAATCGAGGCTTCGTGGAGACTTGTGGGTGGATCCTATGAAATCCGCGCCAACGAGGGCAGGTACAGTACCAGGCGAAACGGTTTTGAAGTGAGGTGGCTGGCCTAACGGGACGGGCTCACTGAGGAGTCAAGGCCGGAGCGTATAGAGGAGGACACGACTGCGTCCGAGCATATGCCGCGTACGGGTTTGACGGAGTGGGGAAATCGTCGAAGCCTTGAGTGAGGAGACATCTGCTACCCACAGATATCCCCGAAGAGCCCCCTATCTGTCAAAATAGGTGCCAAGCTAACCTACAGAGCATCTCATGGCTAAAC
>NZ_DAVZJY010000147.1:0-6124 GCF_052272535.1 Sutterella sp.
GTTCGGGGCGGCGGGCGCTCTTCTTTCCGGGAGCGTCCCGCTGACGCGGGCCGCGGGAGACTTCCTCCGCGGCCGCGCGTTCAGGGTGCAAGACTACTTGAACTTCAGGTTGCGCGCCGAAAGATCAAGCGAACCCTGGGTGCCCGGCTCCCAGATCACGTTCTTCTGCTTGCCGTAGATCATCGGCAGCGAATAGATCGGGCAGGCGAGCGGGTTCTGCGCGAACACCTCGAGCATGCCCTTCCAGGCGGCCTTGCGCTCGGCGGGGTCGGTGGACGACTCGAGCACCTTGCCCAATTCACCGAACTTCACGTACTCGGGCGTGTGCTCGAAGTAGCCCTTCGTATCCCAGAAGGCGCCCGGCTTCATGCGGCGCCAGAGCTGCGAGGCCGGGTCGGGGAAGTAGGCCGAGAGTGAGGCGTTGTTGATTTCGCGCGTGGGGCCGTCGGCCTCGACCTGCGTCCAGTTCTCCTTCACTTCGATCTTGACGTTGATGCCGACGGCCTTCAGCATCGCGGCGAGCGCCTGCGAGACGGTGAGCTCCTGGGTGTAGTAGCCCGCCTGGATGCGCCAGACGATCTCCTCGCCCTTGTAGCCGGACTTCTTCACGAGCTCGCGGGCGAGCTTCGGGTCGTAGAGCTTCTTGTCGAGTTCGGGGATGTAGAGCTCGCCGAAGGTCTTGCTCTGGAAGCTGTTGGCGGCCGTCGTCGTGCCGCCGAAGAGCGCGTTCGCGAGGAGGTCGCGGTCGATCGCGTGCAGGAACGCCTGACGCAGGAGCGGGCTCTCCATCACCTTGTTCGACTTGTTGTCGAAGACGAGCGAGTAGATGTTGTCGATCGGGCCGCCCACGACGTCGATCCTGCCGTCCTTCGAGAGGGGCTTCACCTGATCGGGCGGAACCTCGGTGATGAGGTCGAACTCACCCGAGCGCAGACCCGCGACGCGCGAGGAGAGTTCGGGGACTTCGACGAAGGAGAGCTTCGCCGCCGGGGCCTTCTCGCCCCAGTAGCCGTCGAAGCGCTCGAGGTCGAGGCGGTTGCCGAGCTTGAAGTTGACGATCTTGTAGGGACCCGTGCCGATCGGCTTCTTGATCCAGTTCTCCCACGAGCCCGCCTTCTTGAAGCCGTCCTCGGAGATGATCTCGGACATGCGGGCGGCGAAGCGGCGCTCGATGAGCGGGTCGGAGGTCTTCATCGTGACGCGCACGGTGTAGTCGTCGACCTTCTCGACGGACTTCAGGCCGCCGAGGAACTCCTGCGCGGCCGGACGCCCCGGGGCTTTCTCGCCCATGAAGCGCTCCTCGCCGAAGGAGAAGACGACGTCGTCGGCCGTGAGGTCGGTGCCATCCTGGAACTTCACGCCGCGGCGGAGCTTGAACTCGACCGTTTCGGGCGAGATGCGCTTCCAGGACTCGGCGAGCCCCGGCGAGAGCTCGCCCGTCTTCTGGTCGGCGTGGATGAGCGTCTCGAAGATCGAGAAGGACACGCGCTCGAGGGCGTTGTTGTTCTTGCCCTGGGGCTCGATGATCTGCGGGATCTGCGGCATCGCCACGACCATGTGTTCGGCGCTCGCCCAGGCCTGGCCGGCGAAGGCGCAGGCGGCGAGAACGGCGCAGGCAAGCGCCTGGCGGCGCGCGGAAATGAGGTTCTTCATTGTTTGATCTTCTCTATGCTGTGGATGTGGAGACGCTCTGGGAGTGGTCATGGGCTGAGCGCCCCGCGAAGCGCGTGAGGAGCGCCGAGCGGGGGGCGGCCCGGCGAACGACGCCGGAGTCATTCTTGGCGTCCTGCACGAACATTCCATCACGATTGTGTTGCAGATCCGTGACGCAGGCATCGCCCAAAAGGCGTAAAGGGGCGGCGGCGCGCATGAAGAGGAACCCCGATGCGCGCGCGGCGATGCCGGTATGATCGGCATCATCGCAACAAAGTCTGAAGGACGCGGAAGGGAAAAACAATGCCTGATATTACTCAGGGCGGACACGTGATCGATTATGAGCGGCGCTTCGGCGGCGTCGCGCGCCTCTACGGCCGCGAAGGGGCGGCCGCCGTCGCCCGGACGCGCTTCTGCGTCGTGGGGGTTGGGGGCGTGGGCTCCTGGGCGGTCGAGGCGCTCGCGCGCACCGGCGCGGAGTCGCTCACGCTGATCGACCTCGACAACGTCGCCGAGAGCAACACCAACCGGCAGATCCAGGCTCTGGGCGACGCCTACGGGCTCGCGAAAATTGAGGCTCTGCGCCGCCGCATCGCCCTCATCAATCCGAGGGCGCAGGTGGAGCTGATCGAGGAGTTCGTCGACGAGGAGAACGCCGGGGACCTCATCCCCGCCGACGCGGTCGTGCTCGACTGCATCGACCGGGTGCGCGCCAAGGCGGCGATGATCGCTGCGGTGCGCCGCCGCGGGCAGTTCATCGTGACCTCCGGCGCCGCGGGCGGCCGCACGGACCCGCTGCGGATCGAATCGGGCGACCTCGGGCGCATCTCGGGCGACCCGCTTCTCGCGTCCGTCCGCTACCGGCTCAGAAAGGAATACGGCTTCCCCAAGGCTGCGCCCGACGCGGGCCGGCCGGGCAGGCCCCTCGCGCCCGCCTTCCGCGTGCCCTGCGTCTTTTCGGCCGAACCCGTGAAGAAGCCCCTCGGCGACGAGGCCTGCACGATCGGCGCCGGCGGCGGCGCCGCGCTCGCCTGCGCGGGGTACGGCTCCGGCGTCGTTGTCACCGCCCCGATGGGGATGGCCGTTGCGGCGATCGCGCTCAACGAGGCCGTGCGGCGCGCGCAAAGCTAGGGGCCCGGCTCAACTCAAAGAAACAAGAGACGCGAAGGGCGGCGCTCTCTCGGGGAGGGAGGCGCTGCCCTTTGTAGTTCGGAGCGCCGCGCGGTGCGGCGTCGTTTGCCCTTAAGCCCCGAGCGGGAGGCGCGCCGCGACGATCGCGGCGAAGGCCTCGACGGCGTAGCCGAGCGCGAGGTCGTTGAAGTCGAACCCCGGGTTGTGCAGGGCCGCCGTGTGGGCTTCGTCCCGGAGCCCGAGGCGCATGTAGACGCCCGGGACCTTCTCGGACATGAAGGCGAAGTCTTCGCCTCCCATCATCGCGAGCTGCTTGGTCTTCACGTTCTCTTCGCCGAAGACGGGCGTGAGGGCCGCGACCGCAGCCTCGGTGAGTGCGGGGTCGTTCATCTGCGGCGGATAGCGGCGCTGGTAGTCGAGCTTCACTTCGCCCCCGAAGGTCATGCCCACGCCCGCGCAGATCTCGTTGAAGCGCTTCTCGATGAGTTCGCGCACGGCCGGGTTGAGCGTGCGGATCGTCGCCGAGAGCGCGACGCGCTGCGGAATGACGGTGGGCGCGAGGGGGTCGCCCGCGTGGATGAAGCAGCACGAAACGACGGCCGACTCCGCCGAATTCACGTTTCTCGAGACGATCGTCTGCAACGCGAGGATGAGCTCGGCGGCCGCGGGCATCGGGTCGATCGTTTCATGCGGACGCGCGCCGTGTCCGCCGCGGCCTTCGACGGCCATCTCAGCGATGTCGACCGAGGCGGTCATCGCCCCTTCGCGCAGCGCAATGGAGCCGAGCGGGTTCTGCGGGTCGCCGTGGATCGCGTAGACCTCCGAGCACGGGAACTTCTCGAAGAGCCCGTCCTTGATCATCAGGTCCGCGCCCGCCCAGCCTTCCTCGCCCGGCTGGAAGATCACCGCGACGGAGCCGGCGAACCCGCGGTGGCGCGAAAGGTAGGCGCAGGTCGCCATCGCGCCGGCCGCATGGCCGTCGTGGCCGCAGAGGTGCGCGCGCTTCTCGACCGTGCTCTTCCAGGGCGTTGAGGTCTCGTCCTGAATCGGAAGCGCGTCGATGTCGCCGCGGATGCCGATCATGGGGCCGGGCGCCGCGCCCTTGATGAGCGCCACCACACCGTTCTTCTCGACGCGCTCGACGCGGTCGACCGGGAGGGTCTTGAGGAACGCCTCGATCCGCTCGGCCGTGCGGGCGGTTTCCATGCCGATTTCGGGGTGCCGGTGCAGATCGCGGCGGAATTCAACAATGCGCGCGGCCTCTTGCGGGCCGAGCAGTTCTTCAAGCGTACGGGCCATCTTCTTCTGAAGTCCTCTTCATCCATGTGCGCGCCCCGTCGGGATGGGGAGCGCTAGGGTCTTGTCATGCGCTCCATTATGGGCCCGCGGAGGGGAGTCGGCGCCCGGCCTCTCCCGGTACTTCGCCCGAGGCGCCTTGCCGCGGAGGGCGCTCATGAGAGCGCGCACGAGTCGAAAATGTGCTTAGACTCAAGCATGGACGAATCCACTTCCCGGCAAAGGCCACCCGTGACGAAGAAAGACCAGACTGCAGCTCCCCGCCGCCCCCGTATTTTTGAGGGCGGCTGCTCGACCATCGTGGTGGGACGCGCCGCCTCCGCCACGGGCCGCATCCTGGTCGGGCACAACGAGGACAACGACGGGCGGATCGTCACGAACCGCATCTGGGTGCCCGCGGCCGACCATGCCGCAGAGGAGCGCCTCGCGTTTGAACCGGGCGCCGCGGTGCTCCCGCAGGCCCCGCACACGCTCGCGCACTGTTGGACGCAGACGCTCCACCCCCAGGGCGCGTCCTATTCGGACTCCTTCATCAACGAGGCGGGCGTCCTCGTCGTCTCCAACAACTGCAACCAGACCTGGGAACGCGACGAACCCGTCGTGGACGGGGGCGTGGGCTACGCCGTGCGGCGCCTCATCGCCGAGCGCGCCCGCACGGCCCGCGAAGGCGTGGAGATCGCGCTCGATCTGCAGACGCGGTGGGGCTATCGGGGGGAGGGCCGCACCTACACCATCGCCGACCCGCACGAAGCCTGGCAGGTGTTTCTGCTGCGCGGCCACCGCTGGGCGGCGCGCCGCATCCAGGACGACGAGGTGGTCTTCACGGCGAACGCCTTCGCGCTCGACCGCATCGACGACGTGCCGCCCGAAGACGTGATGCTCTCGCCCGACCTCGTGGACTACGCCGTGCGCACCGGGCGCTATCTCCCCGAAAACGGCCTCGACCACGCGGACTTCTCGTTCCGCCGCGCCTATCAGCCGCCCGAGCGCCGCTACGCGCTCTGGAACTTCGACCGCGCGCGCACGGCCTGGGAGTACCTCACGGGCCGGCGCTTCAACAATCCCGAGACCATTCCCTACGCCGTCCGGCCCGCGCTCAAGGTCGGGACGGCGGACGTGATGCACGTCCTCGCCTCACGGAGCGCCTACGAGGAGCGCCGCGGATTCGGCCCCGAACACCGCACGATGCGCGACGTCTCAAACGTCGGGACCTTCGACGCGGCGGTCTATGAACTTCACGAGGAACCGCTCCTCACGACGGGGTGGCGCGCGTCGGGGCGCCCCTCGCAGCTTCCCTTCACGCCCTTCTTCCCGCTCGCAGGCCCGCCCGTCGCGGAGACGCTCCTCGACCTTGAATCCGCGCGCCGGGCGCACTTCTCGCCGCCCCGCGAAGTCTTCGACTGGCGCGCCGACCGCCCGCTCTGGCGGGGGCTCGCCGCCCAAACGCTCGCCGACTGGACGGACTTCGACCTCCCCGCCTGGTGGCGGCCCCTGATCGGCTCGCGGGTGCAGGAGGGCGCGAAGATCCGGCGCGCCGCCTCGGAGCTCGCGGCCGCGGCCGGCCTCGAGCGCGCCCGGGCGTTCCTTCACGACTGGAACGAACGCGTCTTCGCCGAGGCCGACGCCGTGGTCTTCGCGGCCTTCCCCGCGATGCGCCCCGTGCCTATCGAGGTGCTCGCCGCGGAACTTTCGCCCGGCATGGGCGAGGTGGAGGCGGCGCTTCATCCGGCCGCGGGCTTTGATCCGGCGAAGATCGACCCCGACACGGTCACCTTCGGTACGGCGACGCCGACGGAGGACGTCGAATGGAACGCGCGCCGTGGGCGGGTCTGCGGGATGACGGTCGAGGAGGACGGCTCCGTGCGGCTGCGCTTCCCCGCCGAAGACGTGCTGCGGCTTGCGCTCCCGGGCGTCCTCACCGACTTCTGGATCTTCGGGCTGGTCGAGGACCGACCCTTCGGCGGATTCGACGTGGTGCGGGTAGCGGGAGAAAAGCCGGACGAATGAGCGCCGGACCGCTTTGATGCGGCCGCCCGGGTCTCCC
>NZ_DAVZJY010000148.1:0-6115 GCF_052272535.1 Sutterella sp.
TGAGACCGCGGTCTACCGCATCTCGGGCGTCCTCACGGTGATCTCGGGCTGGTTCTTCACCGCGATCTGCGCGAGCACCCTGGCGGGCCTCGTCGCCTGCCTCATCTTCTGGGGCGGCGAAGTGATGGCGGTGATTCTCGGTGCGGGCGCCGTGACGCTCCTCGTGCGCTCGAACCTCAAGGCCCGCGGCGAAGCGGCCTCGCTTGCCGAACGGGCCAAGCAACGCTACGACGCGCCGACGATCCACGCGATCATCGACGAAAAAACGCCGGAGAACTTCACCGAGTCGCTGCGCATCACCCGCGCGGTTCTCGAGGGCCTCCTCGCCGACCGCGAACGCGCCCTGCGGCACGCCAAGGCCGACGCCTCGGCCTTCTTCGACGAACTCTCCGCGCAGCGAAGCGTCTACTACCGCATGGCGCTCGCCGACAAGAACCCGAAGAAGGCGGATTTCGACGCCCGCTACTACTATTTCCGCGCGTTCACGAACATGCGCGAAGTGGCGCGCTCCCTGCAGAGCCTCGCGAAGCTCGCGGTCGACCACGTCGCCAACCGCCACCGCATCTTCGACGACCGGCTCGCCGGGGAGCTCAAGGAGCTCCTCGCGATGATCGACGGCGTGAGGGCCGCGGGCGGCTCCTCGCCCGACCTGCAGAAGCTCCATGCGGGCGCGCAGCAGGTACTCGCCGAAATCGACCGCCTGCAGAGCGACCTTCTGCGCGCGATTCCGTCGGAGAACCTCTCGATCCGCGGCTCCGAGCTCTACCTCACGTTCCTGCTCTTCGCGCGTGAACTCATCAACCACTACGAGATCACCGCGATGATCCAGAAGCGCGTCGACGAACTCGCGAACCAGCAGTAGTTCTCCCGAAGCGGCCGCGGGCGAGGTCCTCCCGATCTTCGAGCTCCGGGAGCGATTCGCCGCCCGAGAGCCGCGCGCGTCCGACTGGACCTACGAGGACGCGCGGAGCGAACGCCTCGAATACTGGCTCAAACCCAAGCCCGGAGCGCAGCCTCCCAGATCCGACATCCGCTTCGGGGAAACCCCGAGCGGCTTCGCTTCTCAACGGGCTGCGTGCGGGCGACCCGACGGCCGTAAACGACGTTCATCCAAAAGGGCGCGGCCGCGGGGCTCATCTACTTCAAGCGCCGGGAGACTCCGGATCCGGAAGCGGCCGAAGCGCTTCCAGAAGAAGCTCCTCGCGGACCTCAAGGCGCTCCTCTCCGAAGCGCCGAATGAGGCCGTGGTGACGGGCGAAACCTTCTCCGAGCGCCGCTCCTATCTCGAAGCCGTGCTCTGGGACGCCCACGCCGTCTTCACCCGCCTCGACGCGTATGCGAAGACGCTCGGAGACGACGCACCGGTCCTCGCCTTCCGCTCCTTCCACCCGAAGGCCGGCACCCTCTTCTTCCGCTCGCCTCAGACCACTGCCGACGAAGCACCGGACGGCGTCCCCGTCGATGCTCCCCAGACGCCTTCCCCCGCGGAAAGTCACACGTGAGAACGCCTGACGGCGCCCGCTCATCGGCATATTCCCTGCGCCCGCCGGGACCTTCCGCGGGCGGCGCGCCTCCGGCGGTCGACCTCCACGGCGCCGGCTTCCCCTCATCAATATAGCTGTATGACTATATCTTTAATAGACTATTAAGTATTTGACTTATAGATCTCCTTCTCCTAGACTACGTCCATCAGCTGAGGGAGGCGCCGCCCGCGGGACTTCCACCCCACCCCACCCCGCCCCGCCGGCAGAGAGCCCCGGCACGAAGCCTCGGCCGACCACCTTTCCAAAGACCCCCACATCAGGAGAAAGACCTCATGCAGAAGGAAGCGCTCCGCAGCGAGTTCACCGATCTGATGGCGAAGTTCACGGCGTACTTCGGCAAGCACCTGCCCGACGACGTGATGCAGAGCCTCACGGAGCTTCGCTCTGAACAGACGAGCGACATCGCCAACACCATCTACGACGCCATGTTCCGCGACATGGCCCTCGCGAAGAAGAACAACGTTCCGCTCTGCCAGGACACGGGCGTCATCCAGTACTTCGTCAAAGTGGGCGCGAACTTCCCGCTGCTCGGCGAAATGGAGGAGTGCCTGCGCGAAGCGACGATCCGCGCGACCAAGGAGGCCCCGCTGCGCCACAACGCCGTGCAGATCTTCGACGAGAAGAACACGGGCAACAACACGGGCGTGCGTATTCCCTGGATCGACTGGCAGATCGTGCCGGACTCCGACGAAGCCGAGATCTACGGCTACATGGCGGGCGGCGGCTGCTCGCTCCCGGGCGCCGCGAAGGTCCTCATGCCGCTCGAAGGCTATGAAGGCGTCGTGAAGTTCGTCTTCGACATCATGACCGAGCGCGGCATCAACGCCTGCCCGCCGCTCCTCCTCGGCATCGGCATCGCGGGCTCCTGCGAAGTCGCGGCCACGCTCTCCAAGCGCGCCCTGATGCGCCCCGTCGGGTCGCACAACTCCAACCCCACCGGCGCCGAGTTCGAGCGCCTGATCTGCGACGGGTTGAATGAGCTCAACCTCGGGCCGGGCGGCCTCACGGGCAAGAAGACCGTGATGGGCGTCAACGTCGAACAGGCCGCGCGCCATCCCTCCTGCATCGCCGTGGGCGTCTCCACGGGCTGCTGGGCGCACCGCCGCGCCTGCATCCGCGTCCGTCCGGACATGACCTACGAATTTGTTTCCCACAAGGGAGTCACGCTGTGAGCACCAAGAAGATTTTGACGACCCCGATCAAGGACGAAGACCTCGAAGACATCAAGATCGGCGACATCCTCTACCTGACGGGCTACCTCATCACCGCGCGCGACCAGGCCCACCACCGCCTCGTCAAGCTTGGCCGCAAGCTCCCCGTGGATCTGCACGGCAAGGCCATCTTCCACGCCGGTCCGATCATGGTCCCGACGAAGGACTCCAAGAGCGGCTGGAAGGTCGTCTCCATCGGCCCGACCACCTCGATGCGCATGGAGAAGTTTGAGAAGGAGTTCCTCGCCGAAACGGGCGTGAAACTCATCGTCGGCAAGGGCGGCATGGGCCCGAACACCACCGCGGGCTGCAAGGAGTCGAAGGCCATCCACTGCGTCTTCCCGGGCGGCTGCGCCGTCGTGGCGGCCGAATGCGTCGAGGAGGTAGAGGACGTGCAGTGGCCCGAACTCGGCATGCCGGAATCCATGTGGGTGATGCGCGTGAAGGAGTTCGGTCCCCTCATCTGCTCGATCGACGCCCACGGCAACAACCTCTTTGAAAAGAACAAGGCGGTCTTCAACGAACGCAAGGACCCGATCGTCGAGCGCATCAGCGCCCTCGTGGACTATCAGAAATAACGTTCCTCCTTCTCTCCACCCGGCGTCCCGCCCCAATGAGGGCGCGGCGCCGGGGATCTCCACCTCAGGAGATCTTCTCCCCGTTCCTCATCGAACCGACGGCCCTTGACCAGCCGCCGGTTCTTTTTTTCTGAGACCGCGCCGGCCGGACGACGGCCGTATCCGCCTGGTCGAAGGCTGTGAAGGCGGCCTGCGCAAAGCGCCGCCGCCTCGTCCGTGAGGGCGCCCGGGCGCTCTCACCCGCGCTGGAACTTCGCTCCAGCCACGTCGAGCATCACCTGAATCAAGGCGCGCGCGGCCTTCGAGAGATAGCGGTCTCCGCGGTAGGCCGCGGCCACGACGCGCGGCGGCACCTCCGGGCTGATGGAGAAGCACCGCAAGGGCGCGGTGGTCGCCGACCGGCGCGCGAGGGTCTCGGTGGTGAGCGTGACGCCCAAACCCACGCTCGCGAGCGCGAGGGCGGCGATCATGGACTCGCTCTGCAGGACCACGCGCGGTGCGGCGCCCGTGCGGTCGCAGAGGTCGTGGAAGAGCCGGTTCATCTTCTGGCCCTTCTTGATCATCAGGAAGGGCTCGCGGTCGAGCTCCGTGAAGTCGAGCGCAGGATATTCCGCACTCGCCGTTTCGGGCATGCGCCGCGCGATTGGGTGGTTCGCGTTCATTGCGATCAGGAGCCGCTCGGTGTAGAGCTCCGTCACCTCAAGGGCCGACGGATGGTAGAGCGGCATGATCACAAGCGAGAAGTCCGTCGCCCCGGACATCGCGAGCTCCTCGAGCTCCTTCGTGCGGCCTTCGGCGACCGAGATCTCGATGTTCGGGTAGAGGCTGCGGAAGACCGGCAGCACTTCGGTGAGAAAAAACGTCTCGCGGTAGTCCGACGCCCCGATCGTCACGTGCCCGCGCACGCCCGCCTTGATGTCGTCCATCTGCTTGGCGCAGGTTTCGCGCAACTGATCGACCTGCCGTTCCGTCCTCAGAAACAATTCGCCCGCCGGCGTGAGGCGCAGGGGCTTCACGGCGCGGTCCACGAGCTCGGTACCCGCCTCCGTCTCGAGCCGCAGCAGGAACTGCGAGAGCGAGGGCTGCGAGATGTCGAGGAACTGCGCGGCCTTGGAGAAGCTTCCTTCGGAGAGAAGCGCGCAGAGATAACGGCAGGTGTTGCTGGACATGAAAGGGATTCCGGGAAGTGGAGCCGATTTGAAGCGTATCCGTGAATTATCCCGCACGCGGCGCCGGGGCGGGCGCCGTCCTCCCGGGCTTCACGCCCGTCTCCCGCGGGAATAACGCCAAGCCGCCTGCCGCGTCGAAGCCGAGGCCTGATGCAAGCTTCACAAACCCATATCGGACGCCAGATCCGGACGGCCGATGTGTGGGGAGGAGCTCCGCCCGGGAGCCCTCCTTCCGGGCGAAGAACGACAAAGTTCAGAGGCGGCGGACGCCTCAGTCGCGCCGCCCGAATGGAACGCCGTAGGCCTGTTGGCAGAGCTTGCGGTACTTGCTCGTGCGGGCGTATCCCTCCCACTCCTCGAGAAGCCCGCGCGTGACGCGCTCGTTCTCGTAGTCGGGCCAGATGCGGCGCAGCAGCCGCACCACGGCGGCGCGTCCTTCTTCGGAGAGCGGCTCCTGGAAGTGGCAGAGTCCCACCCAGATCCAGAGCGTGCGACGGATGAATTCAGGCGACGCGGGCGCGTCCATCCAGGGCTTTTCGGGCGCCGTCCAGTTTTCGTTGCGGTCGGGTTCGTCAAACCCGTAGAGCAGGTCTTCGAGATGCTCCACGTATGCGGCTTCGGCGCGGCGGCGGGCCTCATCCTCGCGGTCCCAGTCGTCGAAACGCTCCGGGAGCGGCTCCATCCAGCAGTCGAGGAACTCGCTGCTCCCTCCGTCCTCGAGGCGCCCGATCGAGCGCCACTTGGCGAGGTAGTGTCTGTACCCATATTCGCGTCCGGCGCGGGTGCCGGGTTGATGGTCAAGCGCCCGGTCAAAGAGCGCGACCAACTGCCGACCCTTGCGGTCGGGGGCTTCTTCGAGCCGCCGTGCGGCCTTGTCGCGGAGAAGCTTCACGACGCAGGCGGGACAAAACCAGAGCGCGACGCCTGCGAGATGCGCGCCCTTCGAGCGTATGTGCTCTATGACTTCATTGAAGCCCGTGCGGGCCGATGCAGTGTTCCTCATGACTGGAGCCTCCCTCCAGAAAAACATTCACGAGATTCCTGTTTTTATTTTGCTCCGCTTTGCAGCCTCTTGCACGAATCGGTCGGCATTTGATTTCGTCTCAGAATGCATGCCGGCACCCGGGAAAACGCCAATCTTATTGATTCTCACGACCCTTGCGCAGCCTTGCGGGCCTTCTTCTTCTCGCGGCGCTCCTTTCTCGCGCGGCGCCGCTCCGACGCGCTCGAGACGCCGTCCACCTTCTCCCACGTCTTCGCCGGCGCCTTTCGGGAAGCGGCCTTCGCTTCGGAACGCCCGGATTCCGGGGATTCCGGAGGCGTGGCGAGGCTCGCGACGGGGGCATCGGCCCGGGCGGCACCCGCGAGCAGCGCGAGCGCCCCCGCGGCCGTGAGGAGGAGCGCCCGGCGGCGCGTGGGGTGGTGGGCGGAACAGATCATGGCGGGAGTCCTCTCAAAAGGCGTTTCCGGGCGCCCGTGGGAAATGCGAAGCGCAACCGTACTCAGTCCCAATCATCGCACGGCGGCTGCGGCAGGCCCGCCTTCTGGCGGGCGGAAGGAGAAGAGTGGAAGAGGCAAAAAAACGAATCCCGCCGTCCGCTTCCGGGAGCGGC
>NZ_DAVZJY010000149.1:0-6101 GCF_052272535.1 Sutterella sp.
GCTGGCGGACCGGACGGCCGGCGCGGAAGAGAAGAGCCCCCGCCGGCGCCGCCACTGACGCATCGGCGCCCCAAAAACAACTGCGGCGCCCGAAGGCGCCGCAGCGGAGGGCGCGCCGGGAGCCGCAGGCTCCGCGCGCCGACGTCGTCCGGACGATGCCCGGAGAATTCCTTTAGATGACGGGCTTCACGCCGTGCGCGCCCTTCGCCTGCCAGAGGGCGAGGTCAGCGGCGGGAGCGCCGTCGATGTAGGTCGGGATGCGCGGTTCGCCCTGATCGAGAAGCCCCTCGAAGGCTTCGGGCGGAACGATCACGAAGTCGTAGTCCATGGCGACGGCCTTGAGCACGTCGTCGAGCGTCTCGGCGCGCGCACCGACCCAGCGGTACTTGCGGTCGCGGATGATCGTCGCCTGCAGCGCGCTCCGCGAGAGCGTGAGCATGTCGGAGGACTCTTCAAAGACCTCGGGGAGCTCGACGCGGTTCACGATCGACTGATCGACGGGGAGCATGAGGCCGGGCGTGCGCTCGTTGGCGGCGAAGAAGCCGCACTGCTGGCCCTCCTTCGGCACGGGCGTGCCGACGAAGTCGTGCGAGCGGCGGAAGTGCAGCCGGACGTGGGCGTGCGGATAGCGGTGCTCCTTCACGAACCACGGGGTCGAATCGGCGAGCGCAAGGCCGAGCTCCTCTTCGAGCTCGCGCGCGAGCGCCTGATGGACGGTTTCGCCCTCTTCGACCTTGCCGCCGGGGAACTCCCAGTAGCCCGCATAGGGCTTGCCCTCGGGACGGGAACCAAGAAGCATCCTGCCGTCTTCGCGGATGAGCACGCCGACGGCGACATCAACAACCTTGTCGCTCACGATAATCTCCACATGTTCACGCTCAGGCGGCAGAACGCATGCACCTGAGCGCGGAAGTTTCATTTTCTCATTCTTCGAAGGTTTTTTCCTCTGCAGGTTCTCCTAGGCGGAGGGGGCTTCGGCCAAAAGAGGCCGCTGCGGACGATGGATCTCCTCTGTGCGGGGAGCAGTCACAACCGGAACGTTCCGCAGGCCCTGCCGCGGCCGAGATCGAGCTCCAGCGTGCCCGCACCGCGCAGCCAGGCTTCGAGTGCGACCTCGTCGTCCTCCGCCGCCTTCAGGGGCTTCATGCCGTCGATGATCAGGCGCTCTTCGAGCGTCGCCCGCACGGGCGTGCGCTCCAAACCCGGAACATCCGCCGTGAGAAGCCCCGCCCAGAGGCGGTCCCTGAGGTCCTCGATGGCCGCAAGGCGCGGCTTTTCCAGTGAAAGCAGCGGCACGAGGCGCTGCGCCGCACGCTCGAGTTCGCTCCAGGACCCTGCGCCCCGAATCATGAGCGCGGCGCGGGCGCCGAAGTGCTCGAGCCGCCGGCGCGCGAGAAGGGAGAGCGCCGCAGCGAGACCCACCGCAACCGCCTCCCCTTCGGGGGCGTCCGGCGCCTCAACGACGGGCGCGCCCGAAGCGCCCGTTGCAAAAATGAGAAGTGCGTCGCCGGGTGCAAAGCCCGTCCCGGCGCGCTCAACCAAGGGCCCGGCCGTCCAGAGTCGGTCCGCCCAGTCTTCGAGCACTCTCTGCGGCACGGCGGCCGAAGTCGCCGCAATCCAGACCTGCGCCCCGAAGCGCACCGCGCGCAGGCACGCCGCGCCGACTTCAACCGGCCCCTGCAGCGTACGGAAGGGAAGTCCCACCGCGTCCACATGGGGGCCTTCGGGCGCGCAACGTGCGGGCTCGAGTTGAGCGGCGCCGAGCGCCCGGAGGAGCTCCCCCACGGGAAGGTCAGGCCCGGCGGGGCCCGCCGCGGCGTGGAGCAGGTTCGAGGGCGCCGTCTTGAGCGCCCGGGCGGACTCCGCCGCAAAGGCCTCCGCCCCGCGCGTCGAAAGCGGCCCGAAGCCGCCCGCTCCTCTGGAGACGGAGACCACCAGTCGCGTCGCGATGCGGCGAGCGGGATCCGCCGCGGCCGCCGCAAGCAGCTTCGCCGCGCCGTCCTCAGGGGCGGCGCCGGGCGGCGTCGACCCCTGCGCGGTGCGCGCCGTCCACGCGGCTCCCGGCTGGATGTCTGCGACGTGAACACCCCCGCCCGGCGCCGAGCGCCAGGAGAGGCCCGTGATCGAGAAGTGGTCGTCGACCGGCATTCGGAGCTCCTCACAGAAGGGAATCCGCGGAGAAGGGGGAAAAAACATCGCCCGGCCCCCGCGGCCGAAACCGGGAAAGCCGGGCGAAGAGGCCCGGGCGCCGTCCGTGGTATTCGGCGACCGGGCTTTTTGCCGGAGCAGGACCTCAATCAGGCGAGGCGCCCGTGGCAGTCCTTGAACTTCTTGCCCGAACCGCAGGGGCACGGATCGTTGCGGCCGACGTGGCGGAAGAGCTCGCGCATGCGTGCTTCGTCGCCGCTCTTGGCGAGCGTGTCGAGGGCGCTGCCTTCGGCGGGGGCGGGATCGCGGGAGCTGCCGGAATCGGCGAGGCGCGCGGCGTCCGCGCGGGCTTCGCCCTGACGCATCGTCTCCTCTGCGGCGGCCTGGGCCTCTTCGGGCATCTTGATCTCGACGCGCATGAGGACCTGAACGGTGGTCTCTCGGATCGTGTCGAGCAGACGTTCGAACATGTTGAACGCCTCGCGCTTGTACTCCTGCTTGGGCTGCTTCTGCGCGTAGCCGCGCAGGTAGATGCCCTGACGGAGCGCGTCGAGCGCGGCGATGTGCTGGCGCCAGAGCTGGTCGATCACCTGCAGGAGCACCGAACGGCCGAAGCCCGCGAAGGCCTCGTGGCCGACCAGCTTCTCCTTGCTCTCGTAGATCTCGTTCACGTGGGCGACGAGCGCGTTCATCAGATCCTCGTCGGTCGTCTGATCGCTTTCGTCGAGCATCTTGCGGAACGGCATGTCGATGCCGAACTCCTTCTTGAGCTTGTCCGTGAGCCCGTCAAGATCCCACTGCTCCTCGACCGTGTCGGCCGGGACGTAGCTGCGGAAGAGGTCCTGGAAGTAGCCTTCGCGCAGGTTCTTGATCATCTCCGAGCAGTCCGAGGACTCGAGGATGTCGTTGCGCAGCCCGTAGATCTCGTGGCGCTGATCGTTCTGGACGTCGTCAAACTCAAGGAGCTGCTTGCGGATGTCGTAGTTGCGGCCCTCGACCTTGCGCTGCGCCGACTCGATCATGCGGGTGAGCATCTTCGACTCGATCGCGACGCCCGGTTCGAGCTTCAGGCGGTCGGCGATGCTGCGCATGCGGTCGCCGCCGAAGATCCTGAGCAGCTGGTCCTCCATCGAGAGGTAGAAGCACGACGAGCCCGGGTCGCCCTGACGGCCCGCACGGCCGCGGAGCTGGTTGTCGATGCGGCGGGACTCGTGGCGCTCGCTGCCGATGATGCGCAGGCCGCCAGCGGCCACGACCTCGTCGTGGAGCTTCTGCCACTCGGCCTTCACCGCGGCGATGCGCGCGGTCTTCTCTTCGGGCGTGAGCGTCTCGTCGCGCTCGATCTCGTCGACGGCTTTGTTGATGCCGCCGCCCAAGACGATGTCGGTGCCGCGGCCGGCCATGTTGGTCGCGATCGTCACCATTCCGGGGCGCCCCGCCTCGAGGACGATCTGCGCCTCCTTCTCGTGCTGCTTGGCGTTCAGGACGTTGTGCGGGATCCCCTCCTTCGTGAGGAGTTTCGAGAGGAGCTCGGAATTCTCAATCGAGGTGGTGCCGAGCAGAACCGGCTGGTTCTTCGCGTGGCACTCCTTCACGTCGGCGACGATCGCGGCGTACTTCTCGTTCACCGTGCGGTAGACCTTGTCCTGCTCGTCGCGGCGGATCATCTTGCGGTGCGTCGGGATGACGACCGTCTCGAGGCCGTAGATGTCCTGGAACTCGTAGGCCTCGGTGTCGGCCGTGCCCGTCATGCCCGAGAGCTTCTCGTACATGCGGAAGTAGTTCTGGAACGTGATCGAGGCCATCGTCTGGTTTTCCTGCTGGATCCGGACGCCTTCCTTCGCCTCGACGGCCTGATGCAGGCCTTCGCTCCAGCGGCGGCCCGGCATCAGACGACCGGTGAACTCGTCGACGATCACGATCTCGCCGTTCTGCACCACGTACTGCTGGTCGCGGTGGAAGAGCGTATGGGCCTTGAGCGAGGCCATCAGATGGTGCATCAGAATGATGTTCTTGGGCGAGTAGAGCGATTCGCCCGGCGCGACGAGGCCGCGCTCGGAGAGGATCTTCTCGAGCTTCTCGTGGCCCGCCTCGGAGATGTAGACCTGGTGGGCCTTCTCGTCGACCCAGTAGTCGCCCGGCCCCTTCTCTTCGGTCTGGCGCGTGAGGAGCGGCGGGATCTCGTTGATCTTGACGTAGAGGTCAGTGTTGTCGTCGGCCGGGCCGGAGATGATGAGCGGCGTGCGCGCCTCGTCGATCAGGATCGAGTCCACCTCGTCCACGATCGCGTAGTAGAGCCCGCGCTGGCGGCGGCCCGCGACGTCGTACTCCATGTTGTCGCGCAGGTAGTCGAAGCCGAACTCGTTGTTCGTGCCGTAGGTGATGTCCGCGGCGTAGGCAGCGCGCTTGGTCTGCGTGTCCTGCTGCGAGAGGATCTTGCCCACGGAGAGGCCGAGCCAGTTGTAGACGCGCCCCATCCAGTCCGCATCGCGCGAGGCGAGGTAGTCGTTCACCGTCACGACGTGCACGCCCTTGCCGGGCAGCGCGTTCAGGTAGACCGCGAGCGTCGCCGTGAGGGTCTTGCCTTCACCGGTGCGCATTTCGGCGATCTTGCCGTCGTTCAGAACCATGCCGCCGATCAGCTGCACGTCGAAGTGGCGCATGCCGAGCACGCGGCGGCTCGCCTCGCGCATCACGGCAAAAGCCTCCGGAAGGAGCTCGTCGGTCGTGGTGCCCTTGGCGATGCGGTCGCGGAATTCCTGCGTCTTGCCCTGCAGTTCGGCGTCGGTAAGCGCCTGCATGGCGGGCTCGAGCTTGTTGATCTGCGCCACCTTGCGCTGATACTGCTTGATCAGCCGGTCGTTGCGGCTGCCGAAGATCTTGGTGAGTAGTTCGTCAAACATCTTGGTTTCGTAGGAATTCCTTGGCCCGGGCGTCGGAACGGCCCTTCTGCCGCGTCGCGCTCGTCGCCTGCCGGAGCTCAGCCCCGTCCAAAGGGCGTCTCCGAAGAGAAGCTGCTTCCGGTTTGGGTAGACTGACGGCCGCTGCTCGTCCGCAGACGGGAGGGCGCCGGTCCCGACGCACCAAGCCGCTTCTCACCTTAGAGGGAGCGCCGAGGTGCGCTGACGGAAAGCACAGTCGAACGATTATCGCAGATTGAGCCGCGCGCATTCCTTATCACTGCGGGCGTTTGCATGCACTTGCAGTTCATTGAGAGTGAGCGCCCACTGTGTCCAGACTCCGCCGCCTTCCCCCCGACTTCCGGCTCAAGCGCCGGGGCTTTCGTTCGCCCGAGCGCTCGCTCGCGCAGGGCGCGCGCACAGAAGACCTCCTCGAGGAGTACGCGCTCGCCCGCCGCGCGGGCGCGGCCGTGATGCCCGTCGTTCGCGCGATGCGCCTGCCGCTCGACTTTTCGGGCGGCCGGGGCGTGCGCATCGAGAACCAGAAAGTGGTCCTCATCACCGACAGCGCCGCGCAGCTCGCGCGCCTGCGCAACCTCTCCACGCGCCTCCTCGACCGGCTCGTCGCGGCGGGCGTCCCCGTGCTCGGATTGGAGTTCCGGCTGCGCGGCCGCAAGCGGACCGCAGAGGAGGCCGCGCCTGCCGAACCCGTCCGGTCGCCGAGCCTCATCGGCTCGGCGCTCCTCGCCGCTGCGGCGAAGGACTTCCACTCCAAGGCGCTACGCGAGCAGGTCCTCGCCCTCTCGCGCACGCTCGCCCCCGAACCCGGGGAGCTGCCGCTCGCGGTGCTCTCGGCCCTCGACTCGCAGAAGCGCCGCCTCGAGGCGCTTCTGCTGCGTGCCGCGCGCCTTGAGGAGAAGCTTCCCGACGCGCCCGACCCGATGATCGTCCCCACGCAGGCCGAGGCCGAGGCCGTGCCCGAACTCGCCGGCGTGCGCACGCGGCAGCTCGCGCGCATCGCGCGGCGCCGCGACGCGGCCGACGCCGTGGAGG
>NZ_DAVZJY010000150.1:0-6056 GCF_052272535.1 Sutterella sp.
GTTTAGCCATGAGATGCTCTGTAGGTTAGCTTGGCACCTATTTTGACAGATAGGGAAAATATCCTAAGCCGTGCCGCTCCTGCTCGTCGACGGGACTTCCCATGAGCAGGGATCGGGATGGGCGGCGACTTACGGAACAAAGGATACTCATGGACGATATGGACGCCCTGCTGGTGGATCAACAGATCTCCGGCATTCTTGACAAACACCCGGAGTGGTTCGCCGGTGAAACGGAAGATCGGCGACGCTCGAAGGCCTTCGTGCTGATGTGTGTTGCTCGCACCAACGAAATGTCTTATGAGGAAGCCTTTGACTCCATCACTGACGGTGCGGACGATGCCAGTGTGGACGCCTTCGTCATGGGGGATGTGGACGACAACGGGTTCACCGTGACGCTCTACCAGGGAAAATACAAAAAGGACCTCAGCGGGAATGCGAACTTCCCCGCTAACGCACTTGGACAGATTGCTGGAACTGCGGAGGTTTTGTTTGATCCGTCCAAAAAGATCGCGATGAATCCTCGACTTTTGTCGAAAGTTGAGGAGGCGCGTTCGCTCGTTCGTGAGGGTTATATTCCTCGCGTCCGGATTTTTCTCTGCAACAATGGGATGGAATGGGATGAGGCTGCCCAAAAAAATGTTGAGAATAGCAAAAAGCGATTTGGTCCGAGTATTGAGTTCAAACACTTCAATCATCATGATTTGATTTCTCTGTTAAGGCGACCTAATTCGATTGATAGAGTGAGGTTGCCGCTCTCTGGGAAGCTGATTGTTGAGGATCAAGTCTTCAAGCGCGTACTTATAGGCCGCATTCACGTGAAAGAGATCGTGGCGCTTTACCGTCAATACGGCGATCAACTCCTTCAGGGGAACATTCGCAAGTATTTGAGTTTGCGAGGTAATCGAGTGAATGAGGATATCGAGCAGACGCTCAATTCGGATCATGCTGATCAGTTCTATTTCTACAACAACGGCATCACGATCATTTGCAGCCACTTTGACTACAATGCTTTTCAACAGGCAGATCACATTGTGTCGGTGGATGGCCTGCAGGTGATCAATGGCGGGCAAACTTGTCGAACTATTTTTGAAACTTTTAAGAATACTTCGGAAGGGAATATTCCGGATGCTTATCTCCTGGTGCGCGCCTATCAGGTGAACGAAGAGGATGAAGATTTTGTTCGCCTTGTTACGTATGCAACGAACAGTCAGAATCCGGTGGAGATGAGTGATTTGCATTCAAACGACATCTACCAAAAGAGACTCGAAGAAGGGTTTCACATTTTGGGCTATACCTATCGTCGCCAGCGTGACGCTTCGGTCGTGACTGGGCCGCTCGTGATCACGAGCAACATGGTCGCGGTAGCCGTGCTTTCCATTTGGCGACGAAAGCCTCAGCAGGGGCGCTTCTTCAGGAGCGAGCACTTTGGAAAGCTCTATGAGCGCATTTTCAAGGGATTGAATGCCCCCCAAGCATTGCTCGCAGTCAAAATTTATCGTGACGTTGAGGTGCGACGCAGAACGGCGGGCGTTGGTGCCCCGAACTTCGTTCCGTATGCGTCGCATTATCTGGCGATGCTGGTTGGTGAGGAGCTGTTGGATGATCTAGGCTTGTCGATCGAAAAGGTGGACCACCGCAATTTCGGCGAGCTCGATGAAAAGTTCAACGAGAATAAGGATGCCTACTATCAGAAAGCGTTGGATCGCCTGGGGGATGCTCTGACGCGGCTTTACGGAGAAAAAACGTCGACGCTTTCTCTGCAGCGACTCTCCGCCACCTTCCGGAGAGGTGATTTGTTCGAGACGCTCGATTCTGAATAGAGCGGCCGCAGCGGGTGCGGATTGGCCCGTCAGCTCCCGCGATTCCGCTTTTTCTCGACACCCAGCAAAAACGCCCGCTCCCCCGGTCGAGTGCCGACCGGACGGACGGGCGCGAGAGATTAGGGCGTTCTGTCGGCCCGCGTCAGGCCTTCAGCACGCGGGCGACGTCCGCGGCGAAGGCCTCTTCGCCCTCGCTCGAGCGGATCGCGTGGAGCCGCATCGCGGTGAGGTTCGCGAGGACGTAGTTCCTGAGCGCATTGAAGTCGGCCGGGCGCTTTTCCGCGTCGACGCCGTACTTCTCACGCATGAGGCGCTTCAACGCTTCGACTGTCCACTGGCAGGCGGGAACCGAGAGCACCCAGTCGTGGTCGGCGAGGTGCACGACGAAGCCTTCGGAGCGGAAGGGTTCGGGAAGGGTCTTGCCGTCCTTCGCGAGGTACCCCTTCTCCACCGGATCCACACCGGCGATGATCGCGGCGCACTTGATCCAACCGACCATCAGTTCGAGCCCCTTCTGAGAGCCCGGGTGTTCGTGGGCGCAGGCCTGCGCGGTGCAGAAGGTCGCGGGGAGGCCGCGGTGCATGGATTCGGCGAGCGAGAGCACGTGGTGCTCGCCCGTCATCGCGAGGGTCTCCTCCTTGCGGCAGGAGTTGTCCTTCTGCCAGGCGAAGACCCAGGGCTTGTGGAGGTCGTGAAGCAGTTCGCCGCCCACGGCGTCGTCGACCGAAAGGTAGCAGCGGTTGTTGTCGGCGTAGCTCTGAAGAAGCTTTTCGGCCGACAGGACGTTCAGCGCGACGTGAACGACGAGGCCGCCCGGATAGGCGTGGTGCGAGCCGTAGCCCGAACCCGGAGCGCTCCAGGTGGGCTGAGGAGAGCGCCCGGACTTCTCGATCGGCGGGAAGACCGTGTCGCCCTTGGCGCCGAGGTACCCCGCGGCCTTAAGCGTCTTGACGAGGTCGGCCTCGCGCGAGAGGTCGAGCGTGACGTCCGGGTTCTTGAGGATCGCGGTCACGGTCTCGCGGACCTTGGCGTCCTTCAACTGCGAGGCGCTCTTCAGGAGCACCTTGTAGGCGGTCTGCACCACTTCGCTCTCGCGCGCGATTTCAACGGGCGTCATGCGGATCACCTCGGCAACGGTGCGGGCGCGCTTGGGCGCTTCCGCGGCGGCGGCGATCGGGTTGAGGCCGCCAAAGCCCGTGAGGCCGAGGGCGGTGCCGGCGGTGCCGACGAACGCGGAGCGCAGGAGCGTGCGGCGGGAGGTGTTCATGGTCATGGTAGTGGGGTCTCCAGGAAAGCGTGCGGATCGTTGATGAGTCCTGAGCGGAGGCCCCTCGCCTCAAGGGTGAAGGAGCGGGAGGAGCGCGCGTCGAAGGACCTGCCTTGGATTCTGGAGACCCCGCATGACGGCCCGGTGTCGGCCGCATGAGGCCGGGATGAAGACTTCCTGACGGAGTTGTGAGTTCTGCGTGACGCAAAAGTGAACCGCCCGGGAGAGCAGGGCTCCCGGGCGGCGAAGAAGGGGGGGCGAAGAGTCGCACAGTCCGCGGCGGCTGCGCCGCGGACGAGGTCGGCGCGAAGGTCACGCGGTGAAGACCGAGAGCATCGCGCACATGATCACGATGGAGGCCGCAACGGAGATGGAGTTGATGTTGGCGGCGGACTCCCAGTCGAGCTTCGCCTTCATCGTGAAGACGATGCCGAGGACGGGAAGCGGGGACATCATCACGAGCGTGATCGCCTGGCGGACTTCGAGCGGGAAGGGAAGCGTGAAGAAGAGGAGGAGCGCCAGAAGGGCGTTGACGAGGTAGCGCACGACCATGAGGCCCAGAAGACCCTTCAACTTCTCCCAATTGACCGCGAGGTTGATCGAAAGCCCGATGAAGAGCATCGAGAGGAAGGAGTTGGCGCTCCCGATCACCTCGAAGACGTGAAGGAGGGGCTTCGGGAGCGTCACGTCCATGAACGTGAGCGCGATCACCCAGATGTAGGTCCAGAGCGGAGCGGCGCGCAGGAGCGCATGGGCGACGCCCTTCATCGCGGCCCAGGCTCCGCCCGAGCCCCGGCAGGCGAAGGCGTAGGTGCCGCCTGCGCACATCACGCCGTTGCCGACGTCGAAGAGGCAGATCACGAGGAAGCCGAGCGGTGGCACGAGCCCCATCGTGAAGGGCATTGCGAAGGTGCCGACGTTGTAGCTCGACATGTTGAGCATCGCGAAGGGCGTCGCCTGCGCGGCGTCCGCCCGCCGATGCGTGAGGAGCCACGCGACGCCGATCATCACCCAGGTCGCCGCGATCGGCAGCAGGATCGTGAAGAGGAGCGCCGGGTCGAACTTCACGCCCGAGAGGAACGTGACGATCGCGCAGGGGAGCGTCACGTTGAGAATGAGGAATCCGACGGGCTTGGCGAGGTCGCGCGGCACGAGGCCGAACTGCCTCAGAACGACGCCGACCACGATGATGACGACGTAGGCGAGAACGGAGAGCAGTGCAGCCATGTCGGTCACTCCTTCTTGAATTCCCCGCAGGCGGCGCAGGGTGCGGCGGGGCGGTCGTCCGCTTCGGCGGGCGCCGGGCGGGCGTTACGGAGGCTGCGCACGAAGCCGCGCGCATAGACGGGGATTTCCGCCTCGTCGCGCTCCGTGAGGTGTCCCATCGAGAATTCGCAGCCGCACCAGAGCTGGTTGTAGAAGCCTTCGAGCTTCAGGAGCTCTCCGCGGCGCTGCTGCAGGCCGCCCTTGCGCCAGTTCATGTCCCAGTATTCGGTCCCGGGCGTGAGGCGCACCGCCTCGAGCGCCGCCTCGCGGATCTGGTCGAGCCGCTTCCAACGGCTCCCCGCCAGAGTCGTCGTGAACTCCCGGATCCCGAGACGGGCGGCCGTCCGGGCCGTCGCGAGCATGCGCACGCCGAAGCACGCGCGGCAGCGCCGCCCGCGTTCGGGTTCGTTCTCAAGCCCCCGCACCGCCTCGCGCCAGAGCGCGTGGTCGTAGTCGCCATCCACGAAGGGGACGGAGAGCTTTGCGCAGTAGCGCTGGCACTCGTTCTTCCGCACGAGGTACTCCTCGGCGGGGAAGATGTTCGGGTTGAAGTAGAAGACGGTCGGTGCGTAGTCGTGCGCGAGAAGCCACTCAAGAATGGCGCTCGAGCAGGGGGCGCAGCAGCTGTGAAGCAGTACGGCGTGCGGCAAGGGTCGCCTCGCGGGGGAGGTTTTTTTGGGGGTGCTTCTCTCGTCGGAGAAGTCTGTCCGGGGGCGAAAAAGTCTAACAGAGCCGCACGGTCTCTTTCGCGGGCGGGAACGGGCATTGCGTCCCGCTCGAGGAGGAAGGTTCAGGCGCTTGAACCCACTCCCCAAACAATCACGCGAAGCGCCCTTCGAGATACCACCGTCCCGAGCGGAGGTCCCGCGAGATGCACAGGAGCTCCCCCGCGGCGCTCGACGCCATGAAGTGCGAAAAGTGCCGCTCGGGGTCGAACCCTTCGGGAGCCGGCACCGGACGCAGGATCGAGAGCGGGCCGTTCAGGACGGGCCTGAGGCCCTCGAGCGCGAGCTCCCGCGGTGTGGGAAAGACTTCCGCAGGCACCGGCCCGCCCGCCTTCGGCGCCGCGGCGGGGAGGCCCGGGCGGTGGAGCGGATGCGCCGCGAAGCTCCCCGCGGGCGTGCGGCGCTGCTGGGGGCCGGCGGCGCCCTTGGGAGCCGAGCGCGAGATCTGGAAGACCCGCGCGCGGCCGAAGTGGGCGGTGAGCGACGCCGCGAGGGTGGACGGTTCGTCGCCCGGAGACGAGCGCTCGAGCATCGGCCGCGCGGTGAGCTCGAGACTTCCCTGCGAAGCCCAGACGGCTTCGAGCACCGCGTGCCGCACGCGGTTCATCGCCGCAGCCGATTCCGCTTCGAGCGCCGGCCGCCGCCAGACGAGCGGGGCCGCGTCCCGCGGCAGGATCGGGCGGCCGAGGCGGTCACGTACGGAAAGCGCCACTTCGGCGCTCCCCACCGATCCCGAATCCGCCCAGGCCGCGAAGGCCGAGGTGAGGCGGGCTGCGACCTGTCCGCGTTCGGCGTTGGCGAGCGAGGCGCGCAGCTGCAGCACGTCGTCGCGGCGCGTCACGGGGAGCCCCTGCGCGACCCGCACCGGCAGGTCCTTTATGAGCGCCTCAGCGTCCCAGTCGAGCCCCGCGCCGCGGGCTTTGTCGACGGCCGCGCGGAGCGCGGCTTCCGGAGAGCTCCCAACGGCGCAGGTGTTGA
>NZ_DAVZJY010000151.1:0-6004 GCF_052272535.1 Sutterella sp.
GGCGGTCGACTGCCAGTCGCCCGCCTCCCGACGGAAGGCCCGCGGCGAAAAACCGGCGAGCGGGAGCCTCACCGTGAGGCGCTTCTCCCAGAGGCGCCGCTCGTCGCGGTCCTTCGCGAAGGAGAGGAGCCAGTTGCGCAGCTCCACCGCCACGATCGACGGGTCCTCCATCTGCGCCGGATTGAATCCCCCGGAGTAGGAGATGAGGAAGGTGTCGCGCGCGGCGAGCAGAAGGTCGAGGAAGACGTTGCGGTTGTCCACGCGCCCGTCGCGGTCGCCGCGGCGCGGGAAGCGCGCCATCAGGTCGAACTCCTCGGCGTGCGAGGTCCCGGGGAAGCGCGAGTCGGCGTTGAGGCCGAAGACGACGATCACCTTGTAGGGGAGGCCGCGCAGCTGCTGCATGCCCGTGAAGGTGACGCCGCTCCCCGGGCGCCCGGCGGGCGCGGACTTTTTGAGCCGGTCGGCGAGCACCGTCATGAAGATCTCGAAGGGCACGACGGGCGTGCGCCCGCCGGCGCCATCGGCGAAGGACGATTCCTCGGCCAACGCCGCCGCTCCGGCGCGCAGCGCCTGCCAGTCCTCCTGCGGCGTCTCGGGCGGGAAGAACATCTCGAGCGCCCGGGCGATCCAGCGCGGCCAGTGCTGCGGATCGGCCGCGACCGCCTCCGCCGCCTCGCCCTCGAGGGGATCGAGCGCGGCGCGCCGCATGGCTTCGAGTTCAACGCAGAGCGTCGAGAGCGTTGAAAGCAAATCCGGGCGCTCGGAAACGGGGGTGAAGCCCGAGCTCTCCGTCCCCTCGCGCGGCAGCACGTCGAAAAGCGGCGCGCGCGCGCCGCCCGGGAGCATGCTCCCGAGGGCGAGACGCTCCAGGGCCCGCTCGAGGGTCGATTCACGCACTTGGGCGAAGGTCTCCGGGTCGAGCGCGAGCAGATGCGCGTCGGAGAGCCCGAACTCGAACCCGGCGGCGCGGAGCCACTCGTTGAGGACGTCGACGTCGTCGGCCTCGAGCCCGAAGCGCCGGGAGACCAGAGGAAGCGAGAGCCAGGCGACGAGCTCCTCGCGCTTGAGACGCCCCGTGAGGAGGGACTTCAATCCCATCAGGGCTTCGAGCGGCGCGTCCTCGGCCGTGGTGAGCGCGCCCGAGATGCGGTAGTCGATCCGGCGCTCCTTGGGCAGGCTCCCGAAGACTTGGTCGATCAGCGGCGCCGCGGCGGAGATGTCGGGCGTGACGACGAGCACGTCGTCGGGCGCGAGCGCCGGATCGCGGCGGAAGCGCGCGTGGAGCCAGTCAGCGAGCCCTTCGAGTTCGCGCACGGTCGATGGGGCGCAGACGAAGCGCAGCGACTCGTCGTCCTCCCGCACGAGCTCGCCCCCGGGCGTCGCCGTGAGGTCGCCCTCGAGCTTCAGGATCGAGTCCTGCACGCGGCGCAGGAGCGCCGGCTCGCCCGCCTCGAGGTAGATGCTCTGCGCGTCCACGGTCATCTCGACCTTCAGGTCGCGCGGATGCTCCTGGTATTCGCGCAGGAAGTCGGGCGCGGGCATCACCACGCGCTCGCGCGGCTTCTCGTTGCGGCGGCGCAGGCACTCGGCCGCCTCGCCTTCCTCGAGTCCCTGGGGCGTGAGCCCGCCCGCGGGGCCCTCGTCCGTCGTGAAGCGCCAGAGGCGGTCGATGTTGGCCCGCGTGCTCCGGCCGTTGTCGGCGAGGATCGGGTGCCCCACGTCGAAGTGCTCGTCGCCCGCCGATTCGCGCCAGTTGAAGAGCCGCCGCGGCACGAGGTCGAACCAGTATTCCGAAGAGGGGTTGAGGAGATAGAGCCAGACGTCGCGCCCCGAGTGCGCATAGGCCTTGAGCACGGGGAGCATCAGGGGCGGCACGACGAAGGGCATGAAGACGTGAAGCGCATTGGGGAGTGCGACGCGCCGGTCGTCGCCGAGGACGAGCTCACGCGCGTCGGCCCCCGCCGAGCGCAGGGATTCAATCGCGTCGGGGAGCGCCTCGAGGAACCTGCGGCCGCGCCAGCGCTTCGATTCGGCGAGCCGCCGCCAGAGCGCGCGCTGCCAGAAGAGGTCGGGGTCGGACTCCATGCGCGCGCGCTCGGCGAGCACGTCGGGCGTGGGTTGGATCCGCTCCTGGTGCAGGCCTAGCCATTGGAGCACCCAGTCGAGCCGGTAGCTCGAATACGTCACGAAGACGGCGGAGATGCGCTGCGCGAGCGCGAAGATCTCCGCGTCGGTCCGGCCGCGCAGCGCGTCCTCGAGCCGCGTCGTATGTGGGCGCACTTCCTCGCGCAGGCTCCCCGGGCCCGTCTCGCGCAGCAGCGCCCAGATCATCCAGTCCGACTCGTTGCCCACGACGTTCGCGAGCGGCTCCTTCGAGAAGAAGCCGAGCCACTGCGAGAGGAACATGAAGTCCATCGCGGCGCAGACGCCCTCGTGGTGCGCGAGCGCCCGCTGTAGGTCCGTCTCCACGGCCTTCGAGGGGATGATCACCGGCACGCGGTCGAAGACCCCGGAGAAGAGCGCCGCGGCGTCCATTTCGTCCGCCTCCGGAACGAGGCGCAGCGCCTCGATGTTGTGGAGGAGCACCGTGCGGAGCACCTCGTAGCTGTTGCTGTAGAGCGTGTGTATCATGGGGAATGGGGCTCCTTTCGGGCGGAGTGGGCCGCGCGGACCGCGCGCGTCAGGCGCGGATCCTGACGGAGGAGGAAAGCGTATCAGGGCGGCGCACTGCGCGCCGCGGGCTGCGGCGCCGGCACAAGACCGTATTCAAGCGCAGCCGCCCGGGACCCTTCGGATCCTGCGGCGCCCACTCGGCCGATCCGGCTGAGCCTCGCCCCATTTCGTCGACCGCTGCCGCCCGGAGATGATGCGGGCGCTTAGTACCAAGGAGATTCTCCTAACCAGAACGGCGCCCTGAGCCTCGCGGCGGCTGCCGGCTGGTACAACTACTCCAACCTCAAGTATGCGGACGCCGACGACGGCTACACCCTGACGGCGGGCGGCTCCTACGACTTCAAGGTCGTCAAGGCCTACTTCGGCGCCCAGTACGTCAACAATCTGCAGAAGGCCTCCTCCGACGCCGATACCAAGACGGTCAACAATTACCGCGGCTTCGGCTTCACGGGCGCCGCCCGCGGCTGGGGCCTGATGGCCGGCGTTGACGCTCCGGTTGCCGGCGGCAAGGCGATGTTCGCCGTGGGCTACAGCCACCTCGACGCCGACAAGGGCGACGAGACGCAGAAGAACAGCGCCGCCGAATTCGAACGCGTCGGCGCCTCCGTCGGCTACACCTACGCCTTCTCGAAGCGCACCAACGTCTACGGCGTCGCCTCCTTCTACCAGGATACGAACACCGATGCGGCCGGCAAGGACGTGAGGCCCGAGACCTCCCTCGTGACGGTGGGCGTCCGCCACACCTTCTAATCTTTCGGGGCCGCCGGATCCCCCGAATCCGGCAACAACCAGAGCCTGAAAAGAGAAGCGCCGCACGTCTCCCCCGAGACTGCGGCGCTTCTTCTTGCTTGGAGCCGCCCCCTCTTCCGGAGAGCGTTCTTCACGCTCATCGTCTTCAAGCTGTGAGGTAGACGAAGATCAGGATCCCCGTCATCGCAAAGGCGAGCGCGATCTTCACGACCGTTCCGACGATCATGCCGATCCAGGTCGCCAGGCCCACGCGCCCGGCGTGAAGGAGGTTGCGCTTCGCCCAGAATTCACCCACCGCGGCGCCGATCAGCGGCATGAAGAGAAGCCCGAAGAGCCCCATGAACATGCCGAGCACGGTGCCCACGAGCGAGCCGATGATGCCGGCCTTGGAGGCGCCGGCGCGCTGCGCGCCCGCGGTCTGCGCGACCGTGTCCACGACGACGCCGATCACGGCGAGAACGGCCAGGAAGAGAATCGTCTTCCAGCCGACCTTCTCGTAGTGGTCCGCCCAGCCGATCAGCCAGGCGCCGCCCGCGATCATCGGGAGCCCCGGTATCGCCGGCACGATGGTGCCCGCGAACCCCAAGGCGATCAGGATGAAGGCGCCCGTCCAGCAGGCGAGCGCAAACCAGTCGAAGTTGGTGATCCACTCCATCGCGCACTACTCCTCGATGCCGCCCCAATAGCCTTCGTCGCTCGAAGGCTCGAAGCGCGTGTTGCCGCCGAGGAAGGTCATGCGCAGCGTGCCGATGGGGCCGTTGCGCTGCTTGGCGACGATGATCTCGGCGAGGTTCTTGTCGGGCGTGTCCTTGTTGTAGACAACGTCGCGGTAGATGAACATGATCACGTCCGCGTCTTGTTCGATTGCGCCCGACTCGCGCAGGTCCGACATCACGGGGCGCCGGTCCTGGCGGCTGTCCACCGAGCGGTTCAACTGCGAGAGCGCGATCACGGGGACGCCCAACTCCTTGGCGAGGCTCTTCAGGCCGCGGGAGATTTCGGAGAGCTCCTGCGCGCGGTTGTCCTGCCCGTTGCGGCTCTGCCCCGACATGAGCTGCAGGTAGTCGACCACGATGAGCCCGAGGGGACCGGCCTGGTTCACGAGGCGCCGCGCGCGGCTCGAGAGTTCGGTGATCGTGAGGCCCGGCGTGTCGTCGATGAAGATGGGCTTCTCCTCGAGGCGGTGGAGCGCCGCGGTGAAGTTGTCCCAGTCCTCGTCGGAGAGCCGCCCCTTGCGCAGCTTCTGCGCGTCGATGCGCCCGACCGAGGAGATCATGCGCTGCGCGAGCTGGTCCGCGCCCATTTCCATCGAGAAGACGGCGACGGGGAGCTCCTGCGCGATGCCGACATTCTCGGCGATGTTGAGTGCGAACGAGGTCTTGCCCATCGAGGGGCGGCCCGCGATGATGATGAGGTCGCCGCGCTGCAGGCCCGCCGTCACGTTGTCGAGGTTGCGGTAGCCCGAGGAGACGCCCGTCACCTCGTTGTTGGTCGAGTTGTGGTAGAGCTCGATCACGCGCGCGGAGACGTCGCGCACGAGCGTGGCGAGCGGCTGGAAGCCGCGCTGGCCGTTGGAGTTGCGCTCGTTGATTGCGAGCACCTCCTTCTCGGCCTCGTCGAGGATCGCGCGCGTCTCGCGTCCTTCGGGCGCGAGCGCGTTCGTCACGATGCGGTCGCCCACGGAAATGAGCTGCCGCAGGATCGACTTGTCGTGCACGATCTCGGCGTAGCGGCGGATGTTCGCGGCCGAAGGCGAGCTGTTGACGAGCTCGGTGAGGTACGGCAGCCCCCCGACGTCGTTCTCCACGCCCGCCGTCTTCAGGCTCTCGTAGACCGTCAGATAGTCCGCGGGGTGGCTGCCCTGGATGAGCTTCGCGATCTCTTCGTAGATGAGCCGGTGGTCGCGCCGGTAGAAGTCCTCGGGACGCAGGACGTCCACCACGCTGTCGAGCGCGGAGTTGTCCACCATCAGTCCGCCGAGGATCGCCTGCTCCGAGATCACGCTCTGGGGCGGCCGGCGCACCTGCGCGGCGGCTTCGTCTTGCATTTCTTCCGTCATCACAATGCCTCAGGAGACCCCTGCCTTCAGGCAGGGGAGGAATGAGGCGCGTGGCCGAGCCACGCATACCCATATCCGTCGTTGTGTGAAATCAGTCGGCAGTATTTCCAACCGACGCCTTGAATGACGCCCTCCGGCATCTGGATGTTGAAGGAGCCTGAGGCGCGGACCGCAACGCGGCCGCGCCACAGACCGGCCTTCTTCCCCTTGGGGACGTTCGCCTCCACCATGTCGCCGGTGGCGAATCCGTGAATGCGCTTCTGCCGCATCAGATAACCGCGCGGGAAGCCATACTTCGTGAGGCACGTGCGTTGGTAGCTCCCGCGCCCCGTGCATTTGATCTCCAAGACGTTGAGTCCCTCCCGCATCACCACGCCGTTGATCCGTCCCACGCAGAGCGCATCGAGCCAATGCGCCTTCTCCACGCCGAACGCATGACGGTTGAGCTTCGTCTGAGCGCCGCTCCCCGTCTCGACGGGAAGCCCCGTCGCCTTGAGCTCGTTGAAGAGCACCCACCGCGTC
>NZ_DAVZJY010000152.1:0-5985 GCF_052272535.1 Sutterella sp.
GTATTTTCACCGTCTTCGTGAATACCCGCCTCCTCCCGCGGGTGGGGTATGGCTGACCTGCATCAGAAAACCCTGCATCCGCCCATGAAAAAGACCGTCCGATGCAGTCTTCTTGTCCAAGAGGGCGAGGAAGGCCGCACGAGCGGACGGTCTTTGAATCCCCCTCAACCCGCACCGGTGCGGCCGGGGGTGGGTGAAGGGGAGCGGATTGGAGCGGCCTCAGCCGAGGAGCAGGGCGTTCAGGCGCTTCAGGAACCCGGCGGGATCCTTGATCGAGCCCTGTTCGGAGAGAAGCGCCTGGTCGAGAATCACACCGGCCCATTCATTGAACTTCTCGGGGTTCGCTTCCGCGAGCGCCTTCTTCACGAGCGGGCTCTCGAGGTTGAGTTCGAGCGTGTACTTCTCTTCGGGAAGCTTCTGACCGGCGGCTTCGAGCATGCGGCGCATCTGCTCGGTGAGCATCTGGTCGTGGGCGCCGACCACGCAGGCGGCCGAGTCCACGAGGCGCTTGGAGACCTTGACGTCCACGACTTGGTCGCCGAGCGCGGCCTTGAAGCGGGCGACGGCGCGGTCGTCGTCCTCCTTTGAGGTTTCGCTCGGCTTCTCGGCCTCTTCGCCCTCGGGCGACTTGACGCCGTCGAGCTCGAGGTCGCCCGCGGTAGCGGAGACGAACTTGTGCCCGTCAAACTCGGTCAGGGCGCCCATCATCCACTCGTCGATGCGCTCCCAGAGGAGAAGGACTTCAACGCCCTTCTTCTTGAGGCCCTCGAGGTAGGGCGAGCCTTCGGCCGCCTCACGGCTGTTGGCGATGAGGTAGTAGATGTTCTTCTGGCCTTCGGGCATGCGCGCGAGGTAGTCGGAGAGGGAGACCGTTTCGGCCCCTTCGGACTTCGTGCTCGCGAAGCGCAGGAGCTTCAGAACCGCATCGCGGTTGTCCGGATCCTCGACGACGCCCTCCTTGATCACGCGGCCGAACTGCGTCCAGAAGACCTTGAACTTTTCGGCGTCGAGCTTCGCGAACATGTCGAGGGCGCGCTTCGTAAGGGCCTTCTTGAGTTTCGAGGCGACGCGGGACTCCTGCAGGAGTTCACGCGAGACGTTGAGCGGCAGGTCGTTCGTGTCGACGAGGCCCTTGATGAAGCGGAGGTAGTTCGGGAGGAACGCCTCGGCGCGGTCCATGATGAAGACGCGCTCGACGAAGAGCTTCAGACCCTTCTGCACGTCGCGGTTGTAGAGGTCGTACGGGGCCTGCGCGGGGCAGTAGAGGAGCGAGGTGTACTCAAGGTCGCCCTCGACGCGGTTGTGCGCCCAGCAGAGCGGATCCTCCCAGTCGTGGGTGAGGTGCTTGTAGAACTCCTTGTACTGCTCTTCGGTGACGTCCTTCGGAGGGAGCGTCCAGAGCGCCTTGGCGTCGTTCACCTGCACCCACTCGTGGGTCGGCTCCTTCCCTTCCTCGGCGGGCTTCGTCTCCCAGAGGTAGACGGGGGTCGAGATGTGGTCGGAATACTTGGTGATCGTCCCGCGCAGGGTCCACGGATCGAGGAAGTCCGCCTCGTCCTTCTTCATGTGCAGGATCACGTCCGTGCCGCGGCTCGTGCGGGTCGTGAGTTCGGAGGTGAAGGTGCCCGAACCGTCCGACTCCCACTTCACGGCCTCGTTCTCGGCGGCGCCCGCGGCGCGCGAGACCACGGTCACGCGGTCGGCAACGATGAAGGCCGAGTAGAAGCCCACGCCGAACTGGCCGATCTGCTGCGCGTCCTTCGCCTGTTCGGCCGAGAGGTGCTCGAGGAAGTCTTCGGTGCCCGACTGCGCGATGGTGCCCAGGTGTTGGTTCGCCTCGGCCTGCGTCATGCCGATGCCGTTGTCCGAAATGGTGAGCGTGCCCGCCTCGCGGTCGGCGCGGATGCGGATCGAGAAGACGGGGTCGTCCTTCACGAGTTCCGGGCGAGAGATCGCGGCGAAGCGCAGCTTGTCGATCGCGTCGGAGGCGTTCGAGACGAGCTCACGGAGAAACACCTCCTTGTTTGAATAGAGCGAGTTGGCGAGAAGCTTGAGGAGCTTGCTTACCTTGGTCTGAAAGGCATGAACTTCAGCAGCCATTTTTTCTGGATCTCCAAACAAAATTGCGTTCTACGAGGACGGACGGCGGCCCGTCCTCACGTGTTGGAGTCCATATGGGGGTGCCGGGGCGGTTTTTCAAGGTCCGCCCGCGGGCGACGGCTTCAGCTCCCGGCGACCGACGCGAGCTCGTCGAGGTCGTAGGGCGTCGCCTGGTAGACGTAGTAGTTGAGCCAGTTCTGGTAGAGGAGATGCGCGTGGCCGCGCCAGGAGAAGACGGGGCGCGCTGCCGGGTCGTCGCCGGGGTAGAAGTTCTCGGGCACCGCGATCGGGAGCCCGCGCTCGACGTCGCGCCGGTACTCGGCGTCAAGCGTGTGGAGGTCGTATTCGGGGTGCCCCGTGATGATCATGCCGTCGAAGCGCTCGTCCTTCACCTCGTTGAAGGTCTTGTAGAAGAGGTCGAGGTGGTCGCTCGAGACGTGGGTGCCGCGGTAGGTCGCGATCTGCGTCTCCGTCGTGATCTTCGTAGGCATCAGGTTGAGGACGAGGATCTTGAGCGGACGGATGTCCTGCGTGCGCACCCAGTCGGGCGACATCACAAAGACGTTTTCGTCGGCGAGGCGTGTGTAGGCCGGAAGGTCGTTGTGCAAGATGACGGGCATGGCGGACGCGGGGCTCCTCGGAGGCGCAGAGCGGTGCAGGGAGCGACGAAAAACGGCCGGCTCCCGCGAAGGAGGTCCGGCCGTTCCTGCAACTTCCCGGGCGGCGGCTCGACCGCTCTTTCCCCGGTGCGGCTGCGTGGGGGAAATCACCCCGCGGCGACGATGCCCATGGCGATGAAGGTCGCTTCAGTGCGGGAGACGGGCTCGACGGATGCAACGAGCGATTTCGCGGCGGCGCGGGCCTTCTTGGCGGCGGCTTCGGCGCTCTGCTTGGACTGGGAGACGCAACCCTTTTCAAGGGAAGCGGCGGAAAGTTTCTTCATGGCTGTTCTCCGATTAAACAAGCTTTCAGTTTCAAAGGACGCGGCGTTCCGTCGCCGCGCGGCGTGCGTTTTCTTGTGAGAGGCGCGTTCGTGCGCGTCTCTCTGAGGATCACAATAGTCCTCCACGAGTCGTTGAGCGCCCGACGCTCCCCGCTTTCTTCGCGCTATTGAGGGTTCTTGTGCCGGGACGCATGCGGGCTAGAGACGAGTCCTGAGAGCCTTGGGGTAATGTCGTATTACCATTTGGTTAGTTCGGGAGATCCAGCCCTCCGCCGACGTCGTCTGAAGGGTGAGGGTGGCTTGCCGAGATCTTCGCCGGGAGCGGACGCCGGCACGGTAGCCGCGGAAGAGATTCGAGCGCCCTGCGCCAAAAGCGCGGCCCGCCGGCGATAATTCCTCCTTCCGCCCTCTGCGGTGGAGGACCCCAGACAACCCAAAAGGCCCGAAGGGGGTCGTTAAGGCTCGAAGGAGGCGGCGATGCCGTTCACGAAGGAAGAGACGGAGGCGCTCACGCGCCTGCAGGACGATGAGGAAGGACTCGACATCGGGGCGATCCTCGCGCTCGTCGATTACATCGTCTCTGAAGGCGTCGCCTCGGGGCGCTTCGCCTCGAAAGCGGCCGCCGCGGCCGACCTCGACGTCGCGCTCTGGCGCGCCTACGCGTACCTGAATCAGGAGACCTACGCCGCGGCCCTCGAGACGCTGCGAGTCCTCGAGCCCGCCCGGGAGGCGGGAGCGCATTCGGGCGTCTGGCACTACCGTTACGCAACGGCGCTTCTCTGCACGGGGCGGCTCGTCGAAGCGTTCGATGCGGCGCAGGCGGGCATCGCCGCCCAACCCGACTATCCCTGGTGCCGCCTTCCGGCGGCGAAGCTCGCCGCGCACTTCGGCGACAAGACGCTTGCACTGCGCTACGTGAGTGAAGGTGAGGCGCTCGTTCCGGGGCACCACCAGTTCCAGGTCCTGCGCGAAGAGATCGAAACCGGAAAGTCCCTCGAAGTGATGGAGTACCACACGATCGACGCGGATGCGGATGCGCTGCTCCTGAAGGGGCTCCTCCCCGTCGACGAAATGCTCGTCAAATGTCGGGCGGTGAACTGCATGGTGGTGCTCGAAGACGGCCTCCGGGAGAACCAACGCCTAATGAAGGCCGAAAACTTCCGTGATGATTCGCCGGACGGGCACTTCGTCGTCTTCGACGCAGCGCTCGAACCCGGGTTGGTCGTGCCGATGGGCTTCCGCATGAACGCCGCGGGCTTCTCGCACATGAACCCCTCGTGGCTCGCGCGCCTCGCGGCGGCGATTCCCCACATGATCCGCCGCGACGTGACGGACCCGGCGAACCTGGAGCGCATCTGGGTCCGTCAGGACCGCTCAATCTTCTGCGTGCTCTCGGACTCCGATGCCCCGGACCGCGTGCGCGCAGTCAAATACAAGGACATCCCGGCGGAATTCATCGACCTTGAGGCCGTCTCCGTCGACGAAGCGCAGGCCCCCGACGCGGACCTTTCGCCCGCCGACCAGGCCGCCTGGTGGCGCTCCAAGGGCGAGCCCGAGCGCGCCATTGCGGTGATTGAAGCCGTGCCCGAAGGCGAGCGCAACCCGCGGCAGATGCTCGAACTCGCCTGCGCGAAGCTCCTCAAGGCCGCGGGCGGCCCGCGTGTGGACGAGCGCGGCGTCTGGGAGGCGATTCAGCTTCTCAGCGAATTCGGCGCCGACGGTCGCGGCAACCCCGAGTGGTGGCGGCAGTACGCCGCGGCCTTCATGCTGGTGGACATGCAGCCGCAGGCCGCGGCCATGTGCCGCGAGCTTCTCTCGCGCAAACCCGGCGACGAGGAGGCGCTCCTCACGCTCCGAAACTGCGAGGACATGCTCACGGCCCCCGTCTTCCGGCTTCCTTTCCGCCGCCGCGTCGAGGCGGCCTGGAACGCTTTCGCCGCGCGGGAGGCGGAGCTCTGGGAGAAGCTCAAGAGAGCCGGGCGCCTCGCCTTCTCCCCGCAGCAGCTTTTCGGTCGTCCCTTCCTCTGGGATTCGGACGTGCGCTTCGAGACCACGCCCGAGGGCGTGGAGCGCGGCGTGATCACGCTCTCCACCATGGGCGAGATCGTGGAGATCCTTCCGATCCTGGAATTCACCCGCAGGATGCCCGAGTCGCTCAAGTCCCGCTGGCGCGTCGCCGCCGGCCGCGAGCCCTTGGGGAGCGCCGTGAAGCTCGTCACGAACGAACGGACGCTTGACGCCGCCAACATCTTCTTCACGCCCGAGAGGAGCGCCCTCGCGCTAAAGATCACGCTCTGGTCCAAGGAGTTCGCCGGCATGACGGAGGCCGAAGCCGTGGGCGAGGGGAGGAGCTCGGTGATGCTGATGCTCGCGGCGCTCATCGGCGAGGCGGCAGCGCTCAGGTGGATCTCGGTCGTCACGCTCTCGGTGAAGAAGCCCGAGGGGGTGCTCATGCCCCTCACGGAACTCCCTGACTATCTCCACGAAACGAATCCCGAGAGCGCCGACGAGACGTTCGAGACCCTCTCGCGCCGGCGGCTGGAGTACTGGCTCAAGCCCGAGGACGTGGACGTCCCTGGGCTCGACGTCGTGCACGGCGAGACGGCGGCGGTGGTCCTCGTGAACGAATTCCGCGCGAACGCGCCCGATGCGGTCGATCGCCTTCACGCCGAAGGCATCGCGGCGGGGTTCCTCTTCTTCTCCCTGAAGGGCTTCGAGGACCCCGAGTCCCGCTCGGCCCGCATGGACGCCGTCACGGCGGCGCTTCAGGCGCGGCTCTCTGAAGTTTGTCCTCCGGAAGTCTGCTTCCTCTGCGGCACGGCGTCGGGCACCCGCTGGAGCTACGTTGAGCTCTACGCCTGGGATCTGCCGCCAGTGCTCGACGCCGCGCGGGCGTTCTTCATGGAAGAGCCCGACGTGCTGCGCGCGGGATTCCACAGCTT
>NZ_DAVZJY010000153.1:0-5981 GCF_052272535.1 Sutterella sp.
GACCGAGCTCTACCCGCAGGTGGACTTCGACCGGCCGCGGGTGCTCGACCCCCTGCGGATCCTCATCCAGACGGCATGGCTCATCTTCGTGAAGCCCGCGCGCCCGGGCGAGCGCTCGCCCTGGAGCCGCGCGGTGACGGGCGTCGTGCGGATCCTGCGCGCCCTGGGCGCCGTCATCGCCCGCGCGGGCGAGGCGTGGGGCGCCTTCTGCCTCGCGCTCGTGCGGCGGCTTCCCGCCCTCTCCGACGAGGAGGAGTCGAAGGACGAGTCCGCGAAGAGCGGCCGCAGCAGCCGGCGCGCCCGCGGAGCGCTCCTTTGGATTTCGGTGGTCCTCGGGCTCGCGCTCGCCGCGCTCTGCATCACGCAGCCCTTCAACCTGCAGGGCCAGGCGGTCTTCCTCACCTTCATGTTCTTCTCGATGGTGGCGCTCGTGCGCGTGAAGGCCCGCATCACGCTGATGCTCCTCTTCGTGATCTCGATCGTGGTGTCGGCGCGCTATCTCTGGTGGCGCGCGACGGCGACCCTCAACACCAACACCTGGATCGACGTGGTCTTCACGTCGCTACTGCTCGGCGCGGAGCTCTACGCCTTCTGCGTGATGGTGCTCGGCTACTTCCAGGTCTGCTGGGCGATGGACCGCAAGGTCTGTCCGCTCCCCGAGGACGAGAAGACCTGGCCCGTGGTGGACGTCTTCATCCCGACCTACAACGAGGCGCTCGAGATCATCAAGCCGACGGTCTATGCGGCGCTCAACCTCGACTGGCCCGAAGAGAAGCTGCGCGTGCATCTTCTCGACGACGGCAGCCGTCCGGCCTTCGAGACCTTCGCGCGCGCGGCGGGCGCGAACTACATCAAGCGCGACGAGCACAAGCACGCCAAGGCGGGCAACATCAACCACGCGATGACGGTCACCTCGGGCGAGCTGATCGTGATCTTCGACTGCGATCACATCCCCTCGCGCGACTTTCTGAAGTCCACCGTCGGCTGGCTCGTCAAGGACCCGCGGATCGCCCTCGTGCAGACGCCGCACCACTTCTATTCGCCCGATCCCTTTGAGAAGAACATGCACCTCGAGCGCGCACAGCCGATCGAGAACTCGCTCTTCCACGACTTCATCCAGAAGGGCAACGACACGTGGAACGCGACGATGTTCTGCGGCTCGAGCGCGGTGATGCGCCGCTCGGCCTTGGAGGAGGTGGGCGGCATCGCCGTCGAGACGGTGACCGAGGACGCGCACACGTCCCTCAAGCTCAACCGCCGCGGCTGGAAGTCCGCCTTCATCTCGCGTCCGGTCGCCTCGGGGCTCTCAACCGACACGCTCGCCGCCCACATCGGGCAGCGCATCCGCTGGGCGCGCGGCATGATCCAGATCCTGAGGCTCGACTGCCCGCTCCTTGGCCGCGGGCTGACGCTCGCGCAGCGTTTGTGCTTCTTCAACGCGATGCTCCACTTTCTCCACGGGCTCCCGCGCATCATTTTCCTCTTGGCGCCGCTGCCCTACATGCTCGCCGACGTCTACGTGATCTACGCCACGGCCGCCTCGATCTTCGCCTACGTCATTCCGCACATGGTGCATTCGGCCGTGACGAACCAGCGCCTGCAGCACGGCTACCGCTACCCCTTCCTCTCGGGTGTCTACGAGACGGTGCTCTCCTGGTACATCCTCGTGCCGACCACGGTGGCCCTCATTGCGCCCAAGATCGGCAAGTTCAACGTCACTGCCAAGGGCGGCGTGATCGACAGCAAGTACCTCGATTGGCACATCTCCAAGCCCTACCTCGTCCTCATCGCGCTCAACTTCGCCGGCCTCGCCATGGGCTTCTGGAAGGCCTTCTTCTCGCCCGAGCCCGAGTACCTGACGCTCGCGATCAACATGGGCTGGATCGTCTACAACCTGATGATCCTCGGCGCGACGATGTCCGTGGCCGTTGAGGAGGTGCAGAAGGACCGCTACCCGAGAATCGACCTCAAGCTCCCGGTGACCGTGGAGATCGACGGGCGCGCGGTCCCCGCGCAGATGCTGCAGTTCTCGCAGGAGGGCGTGCGGGTCGGTAGAGCCGCAGCCGGGGCCGATCCCTTCGCGGAGCTCCCCGACGGCGCTGCGCTCTCGGTGACGGTGCCCGACGACGAGGGGGCGCCCGAAAAGTTCCCCGCGCACCTTGCGCCCGCGGATCCGGAGAAGACGGACGGCGCGCGCGACCTCATCATCGACTTCCCCGACCAACCGGCGCGCACCGACGAGAAGCGCTTCAACCGCGTCACCTTCGCGCGCCGCGGCATCTGGGCGCGCACGCCTGAAAAGCCCGTGGACGACCGCTTCATCACGGGCTTCCTGGAGCTCGGGCGCCTCGCGCTCTACGGCTACCGCTCGATGATCGAATTTCTCCCCGGACGGACGCTGCCGGCCGTGCGCGACCTCGTCAGGTCGCTCCTTCCCCGCAGTCCCCGCGCGGACGCGTCCTGAAGCGGCGCGCCCTTTTTGGTCCGTGGGAGATGATGAAGCATTTCCCGACGAATTCACCCAAAGCCTTTCAAAAAGAGAATGTTCAGACCGAAATCCACCACCACGATGCGCTTCGCCGCGGTCCTCGCAGCGGGGCTTCTTGCGGGCGTGGCCGCCGTGCCCGGGAGCGCTTCGGCCGCCCCCGCGCAGACCGCTTCGCCGCAGCCCGTCTGGCGCACGGACGTCACGGGCTCGCGCATTGAGAAGAAGTCCCTGATCGGACTCGTTCCGGGCGGCATGGCCCGTTCGGTGCGCCTCACGGGCCTCGTGAAGACGCAGTTCTTCGACTTCGGCGTGCGCTCGGACGACGTGGTCTCCCGCGCCGCGGTCGACCTCGCCTTCACGACCTCCGCTTCGGTGCTCCCGACCGTCTCGCAGCTGAACTTCTACCTGAACGGCGAACTGCAGCAGTCCTTCACGCTCGAGAAGGAGATGATCGGCTCGCCCGCGACGCTCTCGGTCGCGCTCAACCCCAAGTCGATCCGCACGCAGAACCAGATTACGATCGAGTTCATCGGGCACGTGAAGTCGGTCTGCGAGAATCCCGCGGACGACTCGCTCTGGCTCGAGGTGGGCGCGCAGAGCCGCCTTGTGCTCGAGAAGTCCCGCATCCGCCTCGGCAACGACATCGCGAAGCTCCCCGCGCCCTTCGTGGACGCGGCATCGGGCGACGCGACGCGCCTGCCGTTCGTCTTCCCCGCGGCCCCGGAGAGCCGCATGAAGGAGGCCGCCGCCGTGCTCGCCGGGTGGGCGGGCCGGATCGCCGGCTGGCGCGGCGCGGACTTCCCGGTCCAGTTCAACGCGCTGCCCGCTCCGGGGCACTTCATCGTCTTCGCGACGAACGACAAGCGTCCGGAGTTCCTGAAGGACTTCCCGCAGGTGAAGGGCCCGCAGGTCACGGTCGCGGACTCCCCGAACTCCCTCTGGGGGAAGATGCTCGTGGTGGCCGGCCGCGATGAGGCGGACCTGTTGGTCGCCGCCAAGACCCTCGTGCGCGAGGGGAACGTGATGATCGGCGACACCTTCCGCCCGGGCCCCTTCAAGGAGACGCCGCCCCGCGAAGCCTACGACGCGCCCGCGTGGCTTCCCGTCGGCCGCACGGTCGCCTTCTCGAAGATCATCGAATATCCGGGTCAGCTCTCGAGCCGCGGCTACCGCATGCCGCCCGTGCAGATCCCGGTGCGCCTCGCTCCGGACCTCTACATGACGGGCGACGCGAACCTCACGCTTTCGGTGAAGTACCGCACCACGAAGCCCATGACGGGCGAGGCCGCGCAGTTCCGCGCGTTCCTGAACGGCGCCCTGATCGACTCCGACCCAACGGCCGCGAAGACCGGGCAGGGCGAGCGCGTGATTGGGCTCCCCGGCTTCTACGGCGCCCTCGTCGACAACGCCGAAGGCACCCTGGCGTTGCGCCCCCAGAACGTCCTTTCCTTCACGGTGGACTATGAGCGGATCGCCGACGGCGGCACGCCCGAAAACTGCAAGTCCGTGATGCTGCTCCCGCACCAGATGGAGATCGAGCCCGTGAGCACGATCCGGCTCGAAGGCCTCTATCATCAGGCGCAGATGCCCAACCTCAAGCTCTTCACCACGGCCGGCTGGCCCTTCACGAAGTACGCCGACCTCTCGGGCACGGCGGTCGTGATCGCCGAAGGCGCGAGCGCGTCCGAGGTCTCCACGATGCTCAACGCCGTCGGGCGCTTCGCCGCACAGACGGGCGCCGTGGGCGAGCACGTGCGCGTGGTCTCGTCGACCGCCGATCGGGCGGCCGCCGAGCGCGATCTGCTCGTGATCGGCCGCGTCTCGACGAAGATGAGCGACATCAATGCGCAGAACGCGCTTGAGCTCCGCACGAGCGTTGAGCGGGCCGTTGCGAGCCGCAGGGCCCTCGAGGAGTCGCTGCAGGCCCCGGCTGCGGGCGTGATGGCCGAACCCGTCGCCGCGATCGTGGGATTTGAGTCGCCGCTCCAATCCGGGCGCAGCGTCGTCGCGCTCCTCTCCGAGGGCCCGGCGAGCTCGCTTGAACTCAACGCCCGCCTGGCGAGCCCGCAGGCGCTCATGAACCTCTCGGGCACGACCGCCGTGATCGCGGGAGACGCCGCCGCCTCCTTCACCGTGGGCGAGCGCTACACCGTGGGCGACCTCCCTTGGTACCACACCGTCTGGATGAAGCTCTCGAGCCACCCGGGCTGGCTCGCGCTCTGCGCGATCCTCTCGGCCCTGGCGATCGGCCTCTCGGTCTTCCTCTTCATGCGCCGCTGGGTCGGGAGGCGTGAATGATGTCTGACCAGCCTTTGAACAGCATGATGCGCACCATCCTCAGCGCGGCCGCGGCCGCCGTGCTCCTCGTCTCGGCGGGCTCCGCCGCGGCCTGGGGCCTTTGGGACGACTTCAAGACCGCCAACGTCGAGAAGGCCCGCGTCGTCGACTATTCCGACCTGCGCCGCATCACGACGAGCGAAGGACAGTCCTACGCGCTCTTCTTCGCGCTCGTCGCGAACGACCGCACGACCTTCGCCGGGCTCCTCGAGTGGACCGAGAAGAACCTCTCGGGCGGGGACCTCACGAAGACGCTCCCCTCCTGGCTCTGGGGCCAGACGGGCGGCGGCTGGGGCGTGATCGACACCAACAACGCCGCCGACAGCGACATGTGGATCGCCTGGTGCCTCCTCGAGGCCGGGCGCCTCTGGAACGAGCCCGCCTACACGGAAAAGGGCCGCGCCATGATGGCGCTCCTCAAGAAGGAGGTGCGCGACGTGAAGAACCTCGGCCGCGTGATCCTCCCGGGGCGCGTGGGCTTTGAGGACAAGGACGGCTCGGTGAAGCTCAACCCCTCCTACTACCCGCTCTTCATCCTCAAGCGCTTCGCGCTCGAGGACGCCTGGTGGAATTCCGTCTACGACGGGTCGCTCGCGATGCTCGTGCGCTCCTCGCCCTCGGGATTCGCCCCGGAATGGGCGAAGTTCTCGCCCGACGGCCGCTACGTCGTGCCCGACGGTACGGACTATCACGAAGGCTCCTACAACGCGATCCGCACGTATCTCTGGGCCGGCATGATGTCGCCCGAAGATCCCGCGCGCCCGGCGCTTGTGCGTCAGTTCGCTCCGATGGTGGAGGCGACGCGCGCGCTCAACTTCCCGCCCGAGAAGACCGACGTCGTCACGGGCGACGCGGACGAACCGGGGCCGGATTACTTCGGCGCCTGCGTACTTGCGCTCCTGGGCGACGGGCGCACGGCGGGCCTCATCCGCACGGTGCTCACGCGCGAGGGCGTCCGCAGGGACCGCTACTACGGCAACGTCCTCATGCTCTACGGCCTCGGATTCGACGAAGGCCGCTGGGCCTTCGACCCCGACGGGCGGTTGGTCGTCCGCATTGAGGAGGCGCGGAAATGACGGCGCCGCAGCAAATGGACAAAGAAAACGCCTCCGTTGAGGCGAGCGCGCAGACCCCGGCGCATTCGAAAGGCCTGCGC
>NZ_DAVZJY010000154.1:0-5972 GCF_052272535.1 Sutterella sp.
GCGTTGCGGAAGTACGTGTATCAGCGGCCGGTGAGTCGCTGCAGGGTCTTGAGGCGCGTCTGAAGTTCGGCGTTCCCTGAGAGCTTCGGGGCGGCGGACTCGTACTTTTCAAGCGCAAGCGCGAGGTACACGTCGCCCATGTTCTTTTCGGCGAGCGCGAACTTCGGGTTGATGAGGAGCGCCTGCTTGAGAAGTCCGAGCGCCTCCTCGAGGTTGCCGTAGCCCGCCTCGATCACGGCGAGGTTGTTGTAAGGCTCGGGGATTTCGGGGAAGGCGGCGATGAGGGACTTGAGGCCCTTCGCGGCGTCTTCGGTGCGCCCGAGGGACTCGAGCGCCACCGTGCGCAGGAACTGGAGCTGCGCGTTGCGCGGGTTCGCGCGGATGCCGATGTCGGCGAGCTCGAGCGCCTGGGCGGCGCGGCCGTTCTTCAGAAGCTGCTCGACGCGCGGGGAGAAGCCGCTCGTCGTGAGCCCCGCGGCGAGCTCCTCCATCTCGGACGCCGCCAGAGCGGGACCGGCGGGAAGCGTGAGGCCGGCCGTGAGGACGGCGGCCGAGGCGCAGAGCGCAAGAAGAAGCTTGTTGAGGCGCATGGTGGAGGTGCTTCCTGAACTTTTGTCAACGCGGCGCCCGAGCGCATCAGCCGCACGGCCGACGCTACCTGACGGGACGTGGGCCGCGGGGCGCCGCCGCGGGCCGGGCGGCTATACTCTCGGGCAAATCAGCCCTTCATTGTAGCGGTTCAACATGCTCGGAAAGCTTCGGACTTTGTATCGAGAGACGATTCAGCCTTCGGTCCGTCTGATGCGTTGGTGGTCGGAAAACGGCTCCTGCTGCTATCTGCGCATGCGCTGCTACTCCGGCTTGGAGCGCGAGCTCCGACAGGAAGAACTTCGCAGGACTTCGATGCTTTCGATCTACTCGACCCTTACGCGCGATCAGCGCACCTTCGAACCCCTTGAACCCGGCCGCGTGCGCATGTACGTCTGCGGCGTCACCGTCTACGACTACTGCCACATCGGCCACGGCCGCACCTTCGTCGCCTTCGACGTGATCCGCCGTTGGCTCGAGGCGTCGGGCTACGAGGTCACGTTCGTGCGCAACATCACCGACGTGGACGACAAGATCATCCGCCGCGCGGCCGAGCGCGGCGTCACGACCGACGCGCTCACCGACGAATTCGCCCGCGCGATGCAGGAGGACATGCTCGCCCTCGGGTGCCTCGCGCCCACCTACGAGCCGCGCGCGACGCAGTTCATCCCGCAGATGCTCAATCTCATCGAGAAACTCGAAGAGAAGGGCGTCGCCTATCACGCCGCCGACGGCGACGTCGATTACTCCGTGAGGAGCTTCAAGCCCTACGGGCGCCTTTCGGGGAAGTCGATCGACGACCTGCAGGCCGGCGCGCGCGTCCAGGTCGGGCAGGGCAAGCGCGATCCCCTCGACTTCGTGCTCTGGAAGAGCGCGAAGCCCGGTGAACCGCAGTGGAGCTCCAAGTGGGGCTGCGGCCGTCCGGGCTGGCACATCGAGTGCTCGGCGATGGCGATGAACCTCTTGGGCGAGACGATCGACATTCACGGCGGCGGCCCGGACCTCGTCTTCCCGCACCACGAGAACGAAATCGCGCAGAGCGAGGCCGCGACCGGCTGCACCTTCGCGCGCTTCTGGATGCATTCGGGCCCGCTGCGCGTGCGCGCGGCCGACGGCACCGAGGAGAAGATGAGCAAGTCGCTCGGCAACTTCTGGACGATCCGCGATGCCCTGAAGGAAACGAACGCCGCCTACGGCGACGGGTGCGGCAACGAAGTGCTTCGCTTCTTCCTCCTGAGGAGCCAGTACCGCAGCCCGATCACCTTCTCCTCGACCTTGATCGAAGAGGCCCACAAGGGCCTCGTGCGTCTCTACACGGCTCTGAAGGGCCGCGAGGGCGACGGGCGGGAGCTCGACTGGAGCGAACCCTTCGCCGCGCGCTTCAAGGCGGCGATGGACGACGACTTCAACACCGCGCTCGCCGTCTCGGTGCTCTTTGAGCTCGCGACGGAAGTGAACCGCACGGGCGACCCGGCGCTCGTGCGCCAGCTCCTCGGCCTCGGCGCCGTTCTCAACATCCTCCATGCCGATCCGGCGGAGTTCCTCCAGGGCGGCGCCGCCCAAGGCGATGAAGCCGGCCGCATTGAGGCGCTCATCGCCGAACGCGCCGCGGCGAAGAAGGCGAAGAACTTCGCCCGCGCCGATGAAATCCGCAAGGGGCTCCTCGCCGAAGGCATCGAGCTGCAGGACGGCCCGGCGGGCACGACCTGGCGGCGCATCTGACGGAGCCCGCTCATCATCCCCCTCCAACCATTCCTGCGCCGACCTGAGGTACGGCGCGGGAATCTTTCGAACACGAGACATGGCCAAGAAGGTATTTCTGGAATTCGAGCGCGACATCGAGGCGCTTGAGAAGAAGATCGACGAACTGCGCGAGCTCAACGAAACCGAGTCGAAGAGCGGCGTCTCCGTCGTGAGCGAAATCGCCTCGCTCGAACAGAAGGAGGACGAACTCGTCAAGAAGATCTATGCGTCGCTCACGCCCTGGCAGTGCTCGCTCGTCGCGCGCCACCCGCAGCGCCCCTACACGCTCGACTACATTGACGCGATCTTCACGGACTTCCACGAACTCCACGGCGACCGCGCATTCGCCGACGACCAGGCGATCGTGGGCGGCCTCGCGCGTCTCGCCGACATCAACGTCGTCGTGATCGGGCATCAAAAGGGCCGGACGCTGCGCGAGCGCACGCAGCGCAACTTCGGCATGGCCAAGCCCGAGGGCTACAGAAAAGCCCTGCGCCTCATGCAGCTCGCCGAGAAGTTCGACCTTCCCGTCGTCACCTTCGTCGACACCCCGGGCGCCTACCCCGGCATCGACGCCGAGGAGCGCGGCCAGTCCGAGGCGATCGGCCGGAACCTCTTCGAGATGGCGGGCCTCAAGGTGCCCGTCATCACGTGCGTGATCGGCGAGGGCGGCTCGGGCGGCGCGCTCGCGATTGCCGTCGCCGACGTCGTGATGATGCTGCAGTACTCGACCTACTCGGTGATTTCGCCCGAGGGCTGCGCTTCGATCCTCTGGAAGGACGCGGCCGAAGCCCCGCGTGCGGCGGAGGCGCTCGCCCTCACGGCCGACCGGCTCTCGCAGTTGGGGCTCGTCGACCGCGTGATTTCCGAGCCTCTCGGCGGCGCGCACCGCGATCCGCAGCTGATGGCCGTGAACCTCAAGCAGGCGCTCATCGACGAACTCCGCGGGCTTCTCAAGTTCCCGATGAACGATCTCCTCGAGCGCCGCGCCGAGCGCATGCGCGGCTACGGCTTCTTCGACCTCGCCGAGTCGGCGCCTGCAGAGGCCGACCCCAACGCCGTCGTCGATCTTGAGGAGCTTCCGATCAAGCCGTCGAGCCGCTGAGCCGCGTTTTCTTGCGCGGGACGGCGCGCTTAAGATAGAATCGCGGCTCCATGCCCTGAGGGGCCGCGAAGTGGAAGGATGGCAGAGCGGTTTAATGCACCGGTCTTGAAAACCGGCGAAGCTAATAACTTCCGTGGGTTCGAATCCCACTCCTTCCGCCAGAAAAGCTCCAGCGCTATGATCTCACGTTTCAGTTCGTCGGGTGCCGCTATGATCTTGTAATGCATGCCGACCGAAGCCGCTTTCGAGCGGGCTGAAATCCCCAAAAGTCAAGATTGAATCCGGCCACTGTCCAATGGACATCCAGAGCCTAAGAGCCGAACTTGTCAATGATGAGTTCGGCTTTTTATTTAAGGGTGATGAACCCCGGCGTGAATATGAAAGTCAAGGCCCCGATACCGTTCGAAGCGGATGTCGGCTGCACTTGTCAGTATTGGGTTTCTGAACTCACCGCCCATGAAGCGTTGCGGGAGCAATGAGCCTTGGGCGGATGGATAATGAAAAACTGTCTTCACTGATTCTTCTGCCCATGAGCGCTATCCCTTCGGCCGCCGCGCCCAACCGCGCCGGCGGCCTCACCGCCTCCTTCCTCGCCTATCTTTGCTGGGGCTTCATGCCGATCTACTGGAGCTTCCTGTCGCGGGCGGATTCCTGGGAAGTGATCGCCCACCGCGTTCTCTGGTCGCTCGTCGTGCTGGCGGTCATCTTCACGGCGACGGGGCGCCTGCGCACCGCGCGCGACACGGCGCGGCTCCTATGGGAGCAAAAGCGCATCCTCGTGCTCCTCTTCTCCGCGGCGGCGGTGGCGGCCGTCAACTGGTGGATCAACGTGCTCGCCGCCCACGTGGACCGCGTGATTGAGCTCGGCATCGGCATGTTCCTCACGCCGCTCCTCTCCGTTGCGATCGGCTGTCTCGTCTTCAAGGAGCGGCTCTCGGGTCTGCGCCGGATCTCGCTCGCGCTCGCCGCCTGCGGCGTTGCCGTGCTCGCCTTCAACTACGGCCGTATTCCCTGGATCGCCGTCGGCGTCTCCGCCACCTGGGCCTACTACGGTGCGCTCAAGAAGAAGATCCGGATCGACGCTTGGATGAGCAACGCGTTCGAGTGTGTGGTTCTTCTTCCTGCAGCGGCCGTCTATCTCTGGTGGCTCAACGCCGAAGGGCTCTCGGCATTCGGTCCGGCCAATCCCGGCGTCAGTACGGCGCTCGCAGGGCTCGGCGTCGTCACGCTCATTCCGATGGTCGCCTTCGCCTACGCCGCGCAGAACCTTCCGCTCTACCTCCTCGGCTTCTGTCAGTTCCTCAATCCCGTGCTCACGATCTTCACGGGCGTCGTGATTCTCGGGGAACCCTTCAACAAAGCCTTTGCGGCGCCGCTTCTCTTCATCGCCGCCGCGGTCGTGCTCTTCATTTCCGCCGAGCTCCTCGACCTCAGGCGGATGCGCGCAGGCGGCTGACGCCGGCAGCGGTCCCGGGACTAGAATTCCCGTTCTTCGGAACGGCGCCGCCCAACGACGAGAAAACGCTCCCCGCAGAGACGGAGGGCGGGCCGCGCTTCCGCGACCCCCAAGAAGCCCATCTTCATGATCTGCAACCTCTGCCCCCGCCGCTGCAACGCCGACCGCTCGTCCGTGGTCGGCATCAAGCGGAGCATCTGCCGCGCCACGGACGACGTCGAGATCGCCCTCGTAAGTCTTCACGCCTGGGAGGAGCCCTGCATTTCAGGCAAGACCGGCGCGGGAACGATCTTCTTCTCGCACTGCAACCTGCGCTGCTGCTTCTGTCAGAACCATGAAATCAGTGCGGAGGGGCGGGGAGTCAAGGTTTCCGTTTCCCGCCTCGTCGAAATCATGCTCGAAGAGGCCGAGCGCGGCGCGACGTGCATCGAGTTCGTCACGCCCGGGCACTACACGCGCCAGATCGTTGAGGCGGTCGGAATTGCCAAGGCGCGCGGGCTCTCGCTGCCGATCGTCTACAACTCCAACGGCTACGAACTTCCCGAGACGCTCGGCATGCTCGACGGACTCGTGGACGTTTTTCTCCCCGACCTCAAGTATTTCGACAGCCGGTTGGGAGAAAAGTATTCGGGCGTTCCGCACTACTTCGAGTACGCCTCGAAGGCGATCGAGAAGATGTTCGAGATGACCGGACCCGCCGTCATCGGCGAGGACGGCCTCATGAAGCGCGGCATGATCATCCGCCACCTCGTGCTTCCCTGGCAGTGGCGCGACAGCTGCCGGTGCCTCGACTGGATTTACGAGTGCTTCGGCGACGACGTCTACGTCTCCGTCATGAACCAGTACATGCCCGTCTACAAGGCCTGCCGGCACCCGGAAATCAACCGGCCGCTCCTCACGATCGAGTATCAGAAGGTCGTGCGGCACGCCCGCGAGATCGGCATCACGAAGGGCTTCATGCAGGTCGGGAAGACGAACGAGGAGAAGTTCATCCCGCACTTCAACGGCGAGCACGTGCTCCCCGAGGTCATGCCTTCCGGCAACTGACGAAAAAGGCGCCGTCTCCCCGGCGGGGAGCGG
>NZ_DAVZJY010000155.1:0-5967 GCF_052272535.1 Sutterella sp.
GCGATTTGAATCAGATCGGCGCTGCGGCGGGTGTTTTGGGCCGTCGGGCGCTTTGCTAATATCTTCGGATCCACCGGAGGGCGCGCCGTCGGAAGGGCGCCATCAATAGAAGTTTCACTTCCCCGCCGACGCAAAAAGAAGAACAGGAAGGAGGTTTGTTCAGTGGTTCCCATCACGCTTCGACAGCTACAGGTGTTTCTCGCAATCGCCAAGGCGGAGAACATCGGCGCCGCGGCCGAGAGCCTTTCCATGAGCAAGAGCGCCGTCTCGCAGGCGCTCTCCGAACTTGAAGGTCGCCTCGGCGTACAGCTCTTCGACCGCAGCCGCGGACGCATCTTCCTCACGGCCGAAGGGCGGCGGATGATGCCGCAGGCCGACGAGATGGTCCACCGCGCCGACGACATTTCGGACCTCTTCCGGCAGACCCGCCGCTACTGCCAGTTCCGCGTGGGCTGCACGCGCACGATCGGCACCTTCATGATCGCCGATCTCCTGCGGAGCTTCCGCGACGAAAAGGGCTGGATGCCCGCGGCGGAGATCGCCAACACGCGGATCATCGCCGAGAAGCTTTCGCGCTTTGAGCTCGACGTCGCGCTGATCGAGGGCCCCGTCACCGACACCGACCTCGTCACGACGCCCTGGATGAGCGACGAGATGGTGGTGGTGGCGCCCAAGGACCATCCCCTGACCGGGAGGCCCGTCACCTACCATGAGCTCGAGAACGTCTCCTGGGTGCTGCGCGAAAAGGGGTCCTCGACGCGCGACTTCTTCGAGACGCAGCTGCGCCAAAGGCTCGCCCGCGTGGACGTGGCGGCGGAATTGAACAGCTTCGACGCGATCCTGCGCACCGTGCTCTTGGGGCTCGGACTCACCTACATGTCCCGCCGGGTGCTCAACGACCCCTACTACGGGCGCTTCCTCTCGCCCGTGCAGATCCCCGACCGCTTCCACCGGCAGCTCACCTTCTGCCACGAGCGCGGGAAGTACCTCTCGAGCGACATCGAGTCCTGGATCGAGCACTGCCGCAACTACGCGCGGATCATGGAGCGGCGCGCCGCCGAGACCGAAGCCGAGGTCCGGCAGCCGCCCGCGGCCCCCGGTCAGTCCGCTTCTGCGGTAGCCTATTGAGTCTCATTCTCAATCGATGTCCGAAGCGCCTCCCCGCGACGGGGAGGCTTCGGGCGGGCCGTCCGCTCTGCGTACGGGACGCTTTGAATGCTCTCGGTGCACCGGAACGGCCTTCTGGAAGGATTGCCAACGACATGCCCACCTACACTCCGATCTCCGAACACTTGAAGCCCCTCGACTCCAACGCTGCCTACGGCCTGATGAACACGGGCGCGACGGCCTTCATCAGCGCCGCGCACGAGGGCGACGGCGACGTGATGACGTGCGCTTGGAACTGCGCGCTCGCGCTCAATCCGACCAAGGTGACAGCGGTGGTCTTTGCGGGCCACTACACCCGCGCCCTGATGGAGAAGAGCGGGTACTTTGCGCTTGCCCTCGGCGCCGTCGGGAACGTCGAGGCGGTGCAGAAGCTCGGATGCGTCTCGAAGAACAAGGACCCGGAGAAGCTCGAGCACTCGGAAGTCGAATTCTTCCTCGCGCCCGGCTGGAAGATGCCGCTCCCCGTCGGGTGCCCGGCCTACTTCATCTGCCGGATCGTGCCCGAAGCGAGAAACGAGAGCGAATACAACCTCTTCATCGGCGAAGTGGTGGCGGGCTGGGTGGACGATCGCGTCGCGACCGAAAAGGGCGAGTGGCGCTTTGAAGACGCTCCGCGGGAGCTGCGCACCGTGCATTCCGCCTCGGGCGGGCGCTACTACGCCGTGGGCGAGGCGATCCGCGTCGGCCGCTGACGGCTCCTCCCGCATCCGTTAACATTCCCGCGCCCGCGCGGAGCCTTCCGAGGCGCGTCACTGAAGTCCTCCGGCTCCGGCGGGCGCTTCTTCATTTGATCCTGATGAGGTCCCGTCATGCCCGAACTCTTCGCCATTGAAACGCCTGAGGACTATATCCGCGCGCTCGCCGCCGTGGATCCGATTCTCTTCCGCAGCCTCGAACACGTGCCGCTCGAGATGAGCCCCGAGGACGAATGGGCCGACGAGATGGTCGCGCGCATCGAGGCCTGGGAGAACAGGACCTTCTCCAAGACCTTCCCGCACAAACTGATGACGGGCGCCGAGGCGGTGGCGATCTGGGCGAAGCTCGAGGGCCTCACGGCCGAGGCGCTCGGCGCCGCCGCGGGCGTTCCGCAGGCGGGTGGTGAGATCCTCGCGGGTGCGCGCGAGCTGACGCCGGGCGAGATGAAGGGATTGATGACGAATCTCGGCCTCCCGTGGTCGGTCTTCATGTGGCCCGTCGGTTGGTCCGCCCGCCGGGTTGAGGCGGTGATGGAGCGCAAGGCCGAGGGGGCCGCCGGCGCCGCGCACTGACGGCCTGACGGCTTCTTCCAAAGACAAAAATCCCGGCCGGCGTGATTCCCTGCGCCGGTCGGGAGCCTGAACTCCGGGTCTTCGAAGGGGCGACCGGGCGGCCGGCCTCCCTGAAGCCCGGAGACTCCGCCAGCGGCGCCTCACCGAGGCGTAGCGCCCGTGGGAGCCGCGGCGGAGGAGGGGAGATGAACGTGGGTCAGAAGAAGCCACGCTTCGCCTCGGAGAGGCTCACGTAGACGTTCTTCATCTGGCTGTAGTGGTCGAGGATCACCTTGTGGGTTTCGCGGCCGATGCCCGATTCCTTCCACCCGCCGAAGGGCGTGTGGGCGGGGAGCTCATTGTAGGTGTTGACCCACATGCGGCCCGTTTCCACGGCGAGCGCCACGCGGAAGGCGCGGTTGACGTCGCGCGTCCAGACGGCGCCTCCGAGGCCGTAGACGGAGTCGTTCGCCATCGCGACCACTTCGGCTTCGGTCTTGAACTTCACGACGCAGGCGACCGGCCCGAAGATCTCCTCGCGGCAGACCTTCATGGTGTTGTCGCAGTCCACGATGAGCGTCGGGCGCATGAAGGCGCCCTTCATTCCCGGTACCTCGGCGCGCACGCCGCCCGTGAGGACACGGGCCCCTTCGGCCTTCGCCTCCTCGACCCAACCGAGGATCTTCTCGAGCTGGCGGTCGTTCACCTGCGAGCCCATCTGGGTCTCCATCGAGAGCGGGTCGCCCACCTTCACCTTCTCGAAGGCCGCGGCGAGCGCCGCGACGAACTTGTCGTAGATCCCTTCCTGAACGAAGATGCGCGAGCCCGCGCAGCACACCTGCCCTTGGTTGAAGAGGATGCCGATTTGGGCGCCCTCAATGGCCTTGTCGAACTGGCAGTCGTCGAAGACGATGTTGGCGGACTTGCCGCCCAATTCCAGCGTCGCCGGGATGATGCGCTTCGCGGCGACGAGCCCGACGTTGCGGCCGATCTCGGTCGAGCCCGTGAAGGCGAGCTTGTCGAAGCCCGGGTGCTCGAGCATCGCCTGGCCCGAAACGGAGCCGCGCCCCGAGAGGATGTTGACGACGCCCGGGGGGAGGAACTCGTTGAGGATCTCGCCGAGGACGAGAAGTGACAAGGGCGTGGCGCTCGAGCTCTTGATCACGACGGCGTTGCCGGCGGCGATGGCCGGGGCGATCTTCCACGCGCCCATGAGGAGCGGGAAGTTCCACGGAACGATCTGGCCCACGACGCCGATCGGCTGCCTCAGGATGATCGAGAGCGTGTTCTTGTCGATCATCGTCGCCTCGCCTTCGTCGGCGCGGATGCACCCGGCGAAGTAGCGGAAGTGGTCGATCGAGAGCGGCACGTCCACGAGGGTGGTTTCGCGAATGGGCTTGCCGTTGTCCTGGGTTTCGACAAGGGCGAGCTCGCGGGCGCGCTCCTCGATGCGCTCGGCGATCTTGAGGAGGATGTTCGAGCGTTCCTCAACGGACTTCGCGGCCCAGAGGGGCTGTGCGGCGCGCGCGGCCTTCACCGCGCGGTCTACGTCGGCGGCCGAAGCGTCGGCGCACGTCGCGAGCTTCTCGCCCGTCGCCGGGTTGAAGGTGTCGAAGGTGCGGCCGCCCTCGGCGTCGGTCCATTCGCCGTTGATGAGAAGGCCGTAGCGGTCCTTGATGAATTGAGCCATTTGTCTGCTCTCCTTCAAAGTTGGGCGGTGCGGGGAGTCCGCTTCACGCCGGAGGAACTTCCGGCCCGGAGGCGGCTCCGGGGAGCACCGCGTTTCGTTGAGATCAGACTACGGGGCGGTGGGGGCGGCGCGATAGTCGCCGTTCGAAGGGGAGCTGTATCAGGGGTGTGTAGGGCAGAGGGCGTAGGGGTTGACGCCGGGGTGCTCCGTTGAGGCGGCGGATCCCGGCGTGCGGAGGCTAGAGCCCGAAGGCGGGAGCGTCTTCGGGCGGAACTTCAGGAGGTCCGCCGAAAGGCGTAGAGACGGAGTCTTTAGAACGACGAACCCGTTGATCGGCGGAAGAATTTTGTTGCGGTTTTTACCTCGAACAGACCACTGTTGTGAAAACCACCGGTCTCGAAGCTTCCGACTACCGGCGGTGGACGGAGGCCTGATCGGAACAGCCGGGCCTGCGGCGCCCGACCGCGCCGAGACGCAGCAGGAGAAGCGCGTCTCGACGTGCCGAAGCCGCGGCGGCGGCCGCCGCTCCGGCGTGTCCCGCATCGGCGGCGAAGCGGACGCCGTCGAACCAGTCGAGGACCTGCACGAGGGAGCGGTTCTTCAGCCACGCCCGGAGCTCCGCTTCGAGCGCAGCTTCTTCCGAAGACCCCCCGGAGGCGTCGGCGTCGAGACCTTCGCGCACGGCGTCAAGATGCAGCGTGAGGAAGGCGTGGAGTTGAAGCGCGACGAAGTCCATGAAGAGCCGCCCGAGGAGAACTTCAGGGCGCAGCGGCGCAGGGCCTTCCGCTGCGGATCGGCGCTCCTCGGAGAAGAACCGCTCCGTTCTCTCACGGACGCGCCGGGCGATGCCGGAGAAGCCTGCGGCGTCGCCGTCAGCCGCGACGACGAGCTGCGAAGGCGCGAAGTCGAACGATTGACTTGCCGTCACAAGCGCCTCGTCGGCGGGAAGGTTCTTCGCAGGTTCTGCGAACGCGACGGGCATGCCGCTCCCGATGGAATAGAGGATCACGAGCCGCGGCGGCTCGTCGTCCGCATCCGCAAAGACCGGTGCGGGCGCGGCGAAGGAGGGCGCCGCAGCGTCAAGCACCAGGAACCGGGCCTTTTGATCCTCGCGTGCGGCGCGGAGCCGGAAGAAGAGGTCCATGGCGGCCTCTGACCGTCCGAGCACTTCGAAGAGCGCTTCGCAGTCCTCTTCGGTGAGGGGCGCCGGCGAGGGAAGCGGGTGCGTGACGCCCCAGGCCTCAAGGCGGGAGAGCGAGGCGCCTTCGGACGCGACGCGGAAGCGCGCGACGGCGGCGATGCCCAACGCCGCTGCGCCCGGGAAGACTTCGCGGAGATCGGCGTCGATGCCGGAGGCTTCGCCCGCCCAGTCGAGAAGGCTCCTGAAGCGCTCCTCAACCGGCAAGGATGACGACGACGGCGAAGAAGACGCAAGCGCCTGCGTCTCCCTAACCGTCTTCCGGCGCTTCGGTCTCGTCGGAATCATCTCAGTCGAGCCCGCGGGGATTTTGCCGAGGAGCCGCGTGGAGACGGTCTTCGTGCGCTTCGTTTCCGGATCGTATTCGGTGACGCGCTCATAGACGTAAACGTCGCCGTTGGGACGGGTTTCGCGGCGTTCTCCGACGTGACGCCGGCCGGTGAAGGGACGGCCCATGAAGTTCTCCTCGATGCGCCTCTTCGTCCGGCGCTTGATGTGGAATGCTGAGTTCTCGCCCGCAGCCGCATGCACCATGCGGCGTCTCCAGGCTCAGGCAGGCGGCGCGGGCCCCTCGGGTTACCAAAATGAGCCGTAAAGCCCCGTCATTCATTAAAAGAATCCCAAAGTACGGTACTACTGAAGCTTCCTGGGTCTACCGCGAGGAC
>NZ_DAVZJY010000156.1:0-5887 GCF_052272535.1 Sutterella sp.
TTCTGGGGCTTCTGCACGGCCTGGGGCTTAAGGACCGTCTTCACCTGCTCTTCGGGTGCGGGCTTCTCGCACACGGCGTCGCGCCCGAAGGCGCGCGACCAGACGATGATCGGGAAGCGGGTCGCCATCTGAAGGAAGAGCTTCGTGTGCATCCAGCTGATGCGCACGTTGTCGCCTAGGGGCCGGAAGTGGCTCACGCCGTCCGTGGGGTACGTGACCGCAACGGGGACGTTCTTCACGCGCAGGCCCGCCCAGAGGAGACGCACGAGGATTTCCGGATCGAAGTCCATGCGGCGTCCGACGTGGGCGTTTTCGCAGACGGCGAGCGCGGCGTCGAGCGGATAGACGCGCAGGCCGCACATCGCGTCCTCGAACGAAATCGAGAGGCTGTTGACGGCGCACCAGAAGTTCGTGAGCCGGCGCCCAAACCGGCGCGCCAGGGGCGCCGAGGCGTCAAAGCGCGGATAGCTGCAGACGAGGGCCGAGGGGTGCTTCTGCGCGAGCCGCACGAGGACGGGCACGACCGAGAGGTCGATCTGACCGTCGGCGTCGATCTGCAGCACGTGCGTGTAGCCCGCCTTGGCGGCGGTCTTGAAGCCCGTGATCACCGCGCCGCCCTTGCCCTGGTTGACGGCATGATGCACGACCTTGACGAGGGGCGCGGCGATGCGGTCGCAGAGGCTCTTCGTAGGTTCATGCGAGCCGTCGTCCACGACGACGACGGGGAGACCCATCTGGCGCAACGATGCGATGACGCCCTCAAGGCGCGCGGGCTGGTCGTAGACGGGCACCACCGCGCAGAGGCGGAAGACGGGCTTGGCGGCGCCGGGCGCCTGTACGCGCAGGCCTGAGCGCGCCACGGCCGTCATGCCGGGGGCGCCGGGCTGCGGGGCCGTCCCGGCGGGCTTTGCGGCGCGTGCGGCCGCTTCGGAAGGAGCGCCTGCCGGTGCAGGCTTCGGGTTGGGTTCGTTCTTCTCGGACATCGTCGAAAATCCGCGGCGCCGCGGAATGCGCGGCCGGTCTTGTGGATCCGATTGTAGCGGCGCGCACGCACGCCGGTCGAGGCACTCAAGCCGCGCGGGCGCGCCCGACGATGAAGACGTTGTGAAAAAGCGGTGAAATTATGAACAAACCCTTAGAAAACCGGGCTTAGGCCGCTATACTTCGATGCTCGAGATCATCCCCGCAGCACCCCCAACGGATCCCCGGCAGTCGATGGAACACTCCCTCCCCCTCATCTCGACCCTGGTCATCGCCTTCTCGCTCGCCCTCGTCTTCGGCTTCATCGCCGAGCGGTTCCTGCGTTCGCCCGCGCTCGTGGGCTATCTGCTCGCAGGCATCGCGGCGGGCAAGTACACCCCGGGCGTCTTCGCCGACGCCTCGCTCGCCAATCAGCTCTCCGAAATCGGCGTGATGCTGCTGATGTTCGGCGTGGGCCTGCACTTCTCGATCAAGGACCTCTGGAGCGTGAAGGGAATCGCCGTGCCCGGCGCGGTGCTGCAGATGGTGATCGCGACGCTCCTCGGGGCGCTCTGCGCGCACTGGTTCTTCGAGCGCTCCTGGGGGCAGGCGATCGTGCTCGGCATCTCGCTCTCGTGCGCCTCGACCGTGGTACTCCTGAAGGCCCTCGACGTGCGCGGGAAGCTCACGAGCCCCGACGGGCGCATCGCCGTGGGCTGGCTCGTGGTCGAAGACCTCGCCACCGTCATCATCCTCGTGCTGCTGCCGCCCTTCGCCTCGATCATGATTCCGGGCGAACCGGGCTCCGCCGCGCGGCTCGCCAACAGCGACCTCGCGATCGTGATCTTCAAGACGCTCCTCAACGCGGCGCTCTTCGTCGCGCTCATGCTCGTGGTCGGCCGCCGCGTGATGCCCTGGGCGATGGCGCAGGTCGCGCGCACGGGCTCGCGCGAGCTCTTCACGCTCTTCGTGCTCGCCGTCGCCGTGGGCGTGGCGTACCTCGCCGCGGAGATCTTCCACGTGAGCTTCGCCCTGGGCAGCTTCTTCGCGGGCATGGTGATGCGCGAGAGCCGCTTCGCGCACCGCGCCGCCACCGAGTCGATTCCGCTTCAGGACGCCTTCGCCGTGCTCTTCTTCGTCGGCGTGGGCATGCTCTTTGACTGGCACATCCTCATCACGGCGCCGCTCGAAGTCCTCGCCGTCCTCTTCATCATTCTCTTCGGCAAGTCGCTCGCCGCGTTCTTCCTCGTCTGGGCGCTGCGCTATCCGCTCCACACCGCGATCATCGTCGCCGTGTCGCTCTCGCAGATCGGCGAATTTTCGTTCATCCTGATCGGGCAGGCGGCCGGGCTCGGACTCGCCGACCAGCACCTGATCAACCTCGTCGTTGCGGGCGCGATCCTTTCGATCGCCCTCAACCCGGTGGGCTTCTGGCTTGATCCCCGGCTGAGGCAGTTCATGACGAGCCGCTGGAAGTGGGCGCGCGTCGCCGCGATGCGCGAAGCCCCCTTCGAGGCGCTGCCCGCCGAAACCGATCCGGAGAAGCTCCAGGATCAGGCGGTGGTCACGGGCGAAGGCCCGATGGTCGAGCGCTTCGCCCATGCGCTCGATGAGTCGGGCGTCCCGGTGGTCGCCGTCGTCGACGACGAAGGGTCGGCCGAGGCCCTCTCGCAGAAGGGCGTCTCCGTGATCCTCGGCGATCCGTCGAAGGACGAGACTTGGGTGAGCGCGCACCTGCACCGCGCGAAGCTCCTCGTGCTCCTCGACTCGTCGGCGGAAAGCCTGCGCACGGCCGAGGCCGCGCGCCGCGTCTCGCCCGAGCTCCCGATCGTGGTCGCGGCCGACAGCCACGGTATCTGGCCCGAAGTGGACATGCAGAAGGTCACCTTCCTCAACACGCTCGACGCCGCCGCGCGCCTCATCTCCGCGCAGACCGCTTCGGCCATGAAGGCGGGCGCCGTCATGGGCGAGCGCGTCGGTCCCGACGCTCCTGATCCGGCGGAGGTTCAGGCCGCCGACCGTCAGGAGGACGATCCGGAGGCGAAGAAGAGCCGCGACGAGGCGGACATCGAAGCCGCAATGGCTGAAGAACCCCACGTCGAGAAGAAGCCCCGTCCGGTGCGCCGGCTCGCGAACTTCATCGCCGTGCTGAGGCGCAAGCGCCCGGCCGATGCAGCGCCCGAAGAGGCGGACGAGGCTGAAGTCAAGGCCGAAGCGAAGCCGGAGCCGAAGGCCGAGTCGCGGCGCGACGAAGCCGGGCTCGAGGAGACCGAATCCTCGGCACAGGCCGTGCCGCCGGTGGAGAAGACCGCCGACGCGACGCCCTCCGGCGACAAGCCGCAGGCGAGCGCGGCGAAGCCCGCGCCGTAGTCCTGCTCCCGCCGCAGAAAAAGTACGCCCGCTTCCTCAACCGGATGCGGGCTTTTTTCCTTTCTTGGGCAGGCGGTCGGGCAGGGGGGCTGAGCGCCTCGGCCTGCGTCGCGCAGGAAGCCGCCGAAGCGCTCGGGCTTGATTCCGTCTCGAGCCCGGTGCGGAGCGCCGTCGAGACGCCCGGACCGACTTTGTCACCCGGAGAAAGACTTCCTCGAAGACGGGGAGGAATCGGCGTGCTCTTTGGCTGCTGAAAGGCGATGCACTTTGCGTCGGCCGAAGAAGCGGAGCGCTTTTGTCGGCGGATGAAGACAATGCGGCCCCGCGGAGTCGCCTCCGCAGGGCCGCATTGAGTCGGTCGGTTCGTCCATTCGGGTCACAGGCGCTTTCTCGCGAGCATGATGAGCTTCCACGCCGCCGGGATCACGAAGAGCGAGAGAAGCGGCGCCGTGAGCATGCCGCCCACCATCGGCGCGGCGATGCGGCTCATCACCTCCGAACCCGCGCCCGTACCGACGAGGATCGGGATGAGGCCCGCGAGGATCACCGCCACCGTCATCGACTTCGGACGCACGCGGAGCGCCGCGCCGTGCTCGATCGCGCGGTCGAGCGCTTCGGTCGTGAAGGTCTTCGGGGCGGCGAGCGTCGGGTCGGCCGCCACGGCGTGGCGCAGGTAGACGATCATCACGACGCCGAACTCCGCGGCGAGGCCTGCGAGCGCGATGAAGCCCGTGCCGACCGCGACCGAGAGCCGGTCGCCCATCAGGTAGAGGAGCCAGACGCCGCCCACGAGCGCGAAGGGCAGGCTCGCAAGGATGAGGATCGACTCCGCGAAGCGCCGGAAGCAGATGTAGAGGAGCGCGAAGATGATGAGGACCGTCATCGGCGCCATGAGCTTCAAGCGCTCGGCAGCGCGCGCCATGAGCTCGTACTGGCCCGAATAGGCGACGGAGACGCCTGGCTTGAGGTGCACCCTCTCGGCCACGGCCGCCTTGATGTCCTCCACCACGCCCGCCATGTCGCGGTCGCGGGCGTCCACGAACACCCAGGCCGCGGGGCGCGCGCCTTCGGTGCGCAGCATCGAGGGCCCGAGCATGAGCTTCACCTGCGCGACGTCGCCCAAGGTGATCTGCTGCCCCTTCGGGGTGATGATCGGCAGCCGCCGCAGGGCCTCGGGACTCTCGCGTTCGTTCTGCAGGTACCGGATCGAGATCGGATAGCGCGCGATGCCGTCGATCACGTCGCCCACCATCGCGCCGCCCACGGCGGTGGTGATGTAGTCCTGCACGTCGCCCACGGTCATGCCGTAGCGCGCCGCGTCGTCGATGTCGCCCAGGGACTGCGCGGAGACCTTGATGCCGATCGGGCTCTTCACACCCGTCGAGAGCATGTCGATGCGGGCCCGGATGGGCATCACCCAGAGGTTGGCGAGGCCGGGGAGCCGCACGCGTTGATCGAGCTCCTCGATGATCTTCTCCATCGTCATGCCGGGCCGCCACTCGCTCTTGGGCTTGAGCTGAATGGTCGTTTCAATCATCTCGAGGGGCGCGGAGTCGGTGGCTGTGTCCGCGCGCCCGGCCTTGCCGAAGACGGTGGCGACTTCGGGAACGGTGCGGATGAGCTTGTCGGTCTTCTGGAGCATCGCCGCGGCCTCGGCCGAGGAGACGCCTGGCAGGGTCGAGGGCATGTAGAGGATGTCGCCCTCGGCGATCTGTGGCAGGAATTCGCTGCCGATGCGCTCGAGAGGCCACGTGACGGTGAGGAGCAGTGCGAAGGCGGCCACGAGCGTCGTCTTCGGGAACCGGAGCACCCGCGCGAGGAGCGGCTGATAGACCGCGATGAGGAGGCGGTTGAGGGGGTTCTTCTCCTCGGGCGGGATCTTCCCGCGGATCCAGAAGCCCATCAGCACGGGCACGAGCACCACGGCGAGGAGCGCCGAAGCGGCCATCGACCAGGTCTTCGTCCAGGCGAGCGGCCCGAAGAGCCGCCCCTCCTGGCCTTCGAGCGTGAAGATCGGAATGAAGGAGAGCGTGATGATGAGGAGCGAGAGGAAGAGCGCCGGCCCCACCTCGACCGCGGCGTCCGTGATGAGCCGCCAGCGGGGCTCGCCCGAGAGCGTTTCGCCCGGGTGTGCGAGCTCCCAGTCCTCGATCTTCTTGTGGGCGTTCTCAATCATCACGATTGCGGCGTCCACCATCGCGCCCACGGCGATCGCGATGCCGCCGAGGCTCATCAGGTTCGCGTTGATGCCCTGGAAGTGCATCGCGATGAAGGCGAGGCAGAGCCCGAGCGGGAGCGTGATGATCGCGACGAGGGCGCTCCGGACGTGCCAGAGAAAGAGCGCGCAGACGAGCGCCACCACGGTGAACTCCTCGAGGAGCTTGCCCGAGAGGGTGTGGATTGCCTGGTCGATCAGCGTGCTGCGGTCGTAGACGGGGATGATCTCGACCCCCTGGAGCTTAACTAGTCGAAACTAATCCTACCGAATCTATCATTGAGGTACCGGAACACCCAACGACGGGAGGTTGTCATGACCGTCTACTGCTCCATCGGCGCC
>NZ_DAVZJY010000157.1:0-5855 GCF_052272535.1 Sutterella sp.
GCCATCTCTAGGCGTGAGGGTCCAGGGGTCCGAGGTCCAGAGCGCCGGGTCGCAGCCCACCGTGTCGGTGTGGCCGGAGAGCAGAAGGCCGCCCCGCTCGTCGGGGCCGCGGCCCGTCATCGGCCCAGACCAGGCGAAGAGGTTGAGCTTGCCTCGAGAGGACTCGATCACGCGGGTCGAGAACCCGAATTCGGCAAAGCGCTCCGCCGCCCAGTGGATGAGCGGGGCGTTGGGCATGTCCGTCTCGGGCGCGACGTCGCTCATCGTATGGAAGGAGACGAGCTTTTCTAAGTACTTGAAGCAATCCGGCATGATTCTCGTCGGTGGAGGCGCGGCCGGAGGGACGCTTCGCGGGGGAGCGCCCGCCCGGCACTGCTACATTCTTTGTCCGGCAAACATATCCGACCGGGCGCGCCGCCGGCAACGGGCGGCTCCCCGAAGGGAGCCCGAAGCTCCCGCTTCGTCAAACCGAATCGGGAGAAGCGCTCAGCCGGGGACATCCTTCGGACCGGCGCAGCGGTTGAACGGCGCGCCGGCGCCATAGACTTCGAACAGATCAGAGGAGAGGAAAAGCATGACGGAAGAAGCGCAGTGCTGCGGGACGCAGCCCCTGGTGCGCCTGAAGGCGGCGGTGGTGGGCGCGAGTGGCTACGCGGGGACGGAACTCACGGGGCTCCTCCTGCGGCACCCGGGCGTCGAGCTCACGGCCCTCTACGTCTCGGCGGGAAGCGCCGACGCGGGGCGTCCGGTCGCAGAGATCGACGGGAGGCTCGAAGGCCGCACCGAGCTCACGCTCACGCCGCTTTCCGACCCGGCGGCAGCGGCCGAGGGGCTCGACCTTGTGTTTTTCTGCACCGAACACGAGGTGAGCGCGAAGCTCGCCCCGGTCTTCCTCGACGCGGGCGCGGTGGTCTTCGACCTCTCGGGCGCCTTCCGGCTCTCCGACCCCGCGGCCTACCCGAAGTACTACAAGTTCGAGCACGCGAATCCCGAACTGCTCGACGTCGCGGTCTACGCCCTGGGCGAATACGTGGATCCGGAGCTCCTCGCCGCGACGCGGCTCGTGTCGCTCCCGGGGTGCTACCCGACGGCGAGCGAGCTCGCCCTCCGGCCGCTCCTTGACGCGGGGCTCCTCGATCCTGCGGCGAAGCCCGTGATCGACGCCGTCTCGGGCGTCTCGGGCGCGGGCAGGAAGGCGAAGCTCTCGAACGCCTTCTGCGAGGTGAGTCTCTGCGCCTACGGCGTCTTCACGCACCGCCACCGCCCGGAGATCGAGGAGCACCTCGGTGCGCGCGTCGTCTTCACGCCGCACCTCGGGCCCTTCAAGCGCGGCATCCTCGCGACTGTCACCGCGCGTCTCGCTCCCGGCGCGGACGCCGCGGCCGTGCGCGCGGCCTATGAGAACGCCTACGAGGGGCGCCCGCTCGTGCGCGTGAAGAAGACCCTCCCGAAGCTCGGCGACGTCGTGGGAACGAGCTTCTGCGACATCGGGTTCGCCGTCTCCGACGACGACCCGCAGCACGGGAAGGACGTCGTCGTCGTTTCCGCGATCGACAACCTTCTCAAAGGCGCGGCCGGCCAGGCCGTGCAGGTGATGAACCTGCGCTTCGGCTTCAATGAGACGACGGCCCTCGTCTGATCCGCGTCCCTCCAGGAGAAGAACATGACTGAGAAGACCGCCGCCCCGCTCGTCCTCAAGCTTTCCGGCAAGGCGCTGGGCGCCGAAGCCGAACTCGACCGGCTCTTCCGGGCGCTTAAGGCCGCCCGCCGCACCTTCCTCCTCGTGCACGGGGGCGGCGTCGAGGTGGACCGCCTGATGGAGCGCCTCAATCTCCCCGTACGCCGCATCGAAGGGCTGCGCGTGAGCCCGGCCGAAGACATGCCCGTCATCGCGGGTGGACTCGCAGGCGCGTGCAGCCTCGCGCTGCGGGGAGCGGTCCGGCGTGCGGGACTCACGCCTCTCGGGCTTCTCGTCACGGACGGCGGGGCGGCCGAGGTCGTGCCGCAGGATGCGGCCCTCGGGCGCGTCGCGAAGACCCGCGCCGGGAGCGAGGCGGGCCGCCGCGCGCTCCTCGGCCTCATCGACGCGGGCTGGACCCCGGTCGTCTCCTCGATCGGCATGGACGCCGAGGGGCGGCTCTGGAACATCAACGCCGACGACGCGGCGCTCTCTGTCGCCGAGCTCCTCGCCGCCCCCTTGGTCTACCTCTCCGACGTCCCGGGCGTGCTCGACCACGAGAAGCGCCTCATCGCGACGCTCGACGCCGAGGGCGTGGAGGTGCTTATTGAATCGGGAGTCGTCACGGGCGGCATGGCGGTCAAGGTCCGCGCGGCGCTCTCGGCCGCCCGCGCGACGGGCGCGCCCGTCTCGATCGCCTCGATCTTCGATGCGGCTCTGCCCGACGTGGTCGCGAACGGGGGATTCCCCGGCACGGTGATGCGCGCTTGAGGCGCTTGGAAGCCCGCGGGGGCGGCGCGTAGCGCGCGACGCTCATTTCGGCCCGGATCCGTGAGGAATCCGGGCCGAAGTGTTTTTTTGGGGCATGACGGAGGAACTTTCATCGGGCACTTCCGCCGCAGACGGGTTCTCCCCGAATAGTCGAGTGAATTCCGCCGAATGGTCGACAAATCCCGGACACTGGAGGCGCAATTGTCCGCAAGCGCCGGGATACACGACGGGAGAGCGTTGAACGGCGCGCGGATGATTGAGCGGACTACATTTTCCTATACGACGGGAAATATCGAATAATCCTATAGAAACAATGAGATGACCGATTCGCAAAGAAGCCATTGCGCGCACTGACCGGTCATTTCCCGTCCTTTCCGGCACGCGTCCCGCGTTCATTTCCCTTCATTTGGCTTCGATGGGATTTGCTAGGCAGAACCTCTCATTTGGAGCCGCAAGCGCCTCCCGCCGCGTCCATAGAATCCGATTTGATTCGTCTTCCCGAGAAGGAGGCGAAGGTGATGTGTGCGCCCCCGGGCGGCGTGTCTTTCGGACGAGTTGGACGTGCTTCTCCGCGCGAAGTGGAGAAGCGCCCTCCCGAAAGGCGGCTCCTGAGGGCATTTGTTTCCCTGCGCGGCCCCGACGAACCGCGCCGACCGGCCGCAATGGATCGGGCGGCCCGGCCGACGGCCGCGGATGAGGACGGGCGGAACGCCTCCGCGCCGGCAGAAGAGCCCTTCAGACACGTAGCTCCCTCGCCGGGAGCGAGGGTTCGGCCGATTGCCTTGCCCCTTTGATCATCCAAAAAGAAGAAAATGGAAGAACAAGTCCCCCAAAACCAGTCCCGGACGATCTCGATTTCGCCCGTCGCCGACGCCGGCCCCGTCCTGACGCACCTCCTCGCGCCCGAGAAGGCCGCGAAGTTGGCGCCCCTCGGGGTTGAGCTCCCCGAAGACGCCAAGGAGAACTTTCACGGCACGCCGTTTGAAGACCTCTACGACGAGGCCGTGAACCTCCTGCGCAACAAGAACATCACGGACACGGAGCTCTCCTACCTCTCGCGCGCCCTCAATCAGATCCTCGCCAACCGCGAGCGCGGTCCCTTCTTCATCCGCCAGGGGCGCCTCTCCGACGTGGACGCCGTCGAGGAGCTCGTGAAGTACTGGGCCAAGCAGGGTGAAAATCTGCCGCGCAAGCGCGCCGACATCATCCGCAACATCGACAGCTTCGCCGTCTGCGTGCGCGACGGCCGCATGGTCGGGTGCGCGAGCCTTTTCGTCTATGATTCAGGACTCGCGGAGATCCGCTCGCTCGGCGTCTCTCCGCTCGTGCAGCGCCAGGGCCAGGGGCGCGCGATCGTGGAGTACCTCCTCAATCGTGCGCGCCGCCTCGACATCGACAAGGTCTTCGTGCTCACGCGCAATCCGAAGTTCTTCGAGCGCTGCGGCTTCAAGCTCACCAAGATCGAGGCCCTGCCCGAGAAGATCCTCAAGGACTGCGAAAACTGCGCCAAGCGCTCGCGCTGCGACGAACTCGCGTACGAGTACAACATCGGCGAATGAGGGGCGTCCGTTAGAGGCGGACCCGCTGCGGCGGACCGCCGGCGTCCGGCCAAAACCAACGATAAGAAATAAGGAAGGTTCCAAATGACTGAAGTTACGCGCGCCGACTACGACCACGTGATGATCCCCTGCTACAAGCCCGCGGACATTCTCCTCGTGCGCGGCAAGAAGTGCCGCCTCTACGATTCCGAAGGCCGCAGCTACCTCGACTTCGGCGGCGGCATCGCCGTCAACTGCCTCGGCAACGCCCCGAAGATCGTGCGCAAGGCCCTCAAGCACCAGGCCGCGCGCCTCATTCACGTGAGCAACGTCTTCGCGAACGACGCGACCGTCGGGCTCGCCAAGAAGATCACCGCGCTCACGGGCTACGACCGCGTGTTCTTCACCAACTCCGGGGCGGAGTCGAACGAATGCGCCCTGAAGCTCGCGCGCCGCACCGGCTTTGAGGTGGGCGGCGAGGAGAAGAACGAGATCATCTCCTTCACGCACAGCTTCCACGGCCGCACCTTCTTCACGGTGAGCGTGGGCGGCCAGGACAAGTACTCCTTGGGCTTCGGCCCGCGTCCCGGCGCGATCACGCACCTGCCCTTCAACGACATCGCCGCCTTCGAGAAGCAGATCTCCGACAAGACCTGCTGCGTGATCTTCGAGCCCGTGCAGGGCGAGGGCGGGGTGCTCCCCGTTGATCCTCAGTTCGCCCGCCGCGTGCGCGAGCTCTGCGACAAGCACCATGCGCTCCTTGTGATGGACGAGGTGCAGACGGGCTGCGCCCGTTCGGGCACCTTCTTCGCCTTCGAGCAGGTGGGCGTGCGCCCCGACATCGTCACGACCGCCAAGGGCCTCGCCGGCGGCGTGCCGATCGGGTGCGTCCTCACGACGAACGAGGTTGCGGCCCACTTCCACCCGGGCACGCACGGCTCCACCTTCGGCGGCAATGCGCTCGCCTGCGCCGTGGGCGCAGCCGTTCTCGACAAGATCGCGACGCCGAAGTTCCTCGCCAAGGTCCGCGAAAAGGGCGCCTACATGCGCGCCGAACTCGAGGGGCTCAACGATGAACTTCACGTCTTCAATGAAGTCCGCGGCATGGGGCTGCTGATCGGCTGCGAACTCAAGGCCTCGCTCCAGCCCAAGCTCGCCGAGATCCAGAAGAAGGCGCTCGAGGCGGGCCTCGTGATCCTCACGGCCGGTGGCACGACGATCCGTCTCTGCCCGCCGCTCATCATCAAGAAGTCCGAGATCCGCGAAGGCGTCGCGCTCCTGAAGGCCGTGCTTGCGCTCTTCGCCCACGAGGCTGAAGCCGAAGAGAAGGCCAAGGCCGCGGTGAAGCTCGTCAAGAGCGAGGCGAAGCCTGAAATGAAGTCTCCCGCCGCCGCTCCGAAAAAGCCCGCCGCCCGTCGGCCGGCCGCGAAGCGCGCCGTGAAGGCTCCGGCCGCTGTTCCCGCCGCCGCTCCGGCCGCAAAGACTGAAGCGCCGAAGGTCGACCAGAAGGTCGAAGCGAAGGCGCCGGTCCAGGCTCCGGCGAAGGCCGCCCCGAAGGCTGCGCAGCCTGCTGCGGAAAAGGAGACCGTAGTCAAGCCGGCCGCCGCGCCCAAGGCGCCTTCGCAGGCTCCGGCTGAAAAGGCTCCGGCCAAGGCGTAAGCCGGATGCGTTCCGGCTTCAGCCGCCGCTGCAGAGCTTCCACACCGTGAAGTTGGGGAGGCAGTAAACGCCTGAAAAAGCTCCGTCGATGGGAACGCCGGCGGAGCTTTTCCAATTCCGCGCAGGCGCTTTGAAGTTCGCACTGCAGGTAGATCCCAAACTCCGGGTTAGCCGATCCCTAACAGGAGAGGATCTTCGGAGGGAGCGGC
>NZ_DAVZJY010000158.1:0-5823 GCF_052272535.1 Sutterella sp.
GCGCCGACGTGCTCGCGACCGACGCCTCCGAGGCGATGCTCGAAGAGGCCCGCCGTGCGGCCGCCGGCCTCCCCTCAGAGGTCCGGGCGCGCCTCGAATTCCGCAGGCTTGCGCTTCCGGTCCAGGCGCCCGACGAGGCGTCGCTCAGTGAAAGGCTCGGCCGGTCGCTCGACTTCGACCTCATCCTCGCCTGCGGCGTGTTGGAGCACTTTTCGCCCGACGAGCTCTACCTCGTCGTGCGCGGGCTCGTGCTCGCCGCGGCCGAGCAGTGCGTCTTCGTGGTCTCCGTCCCGCTCGACCATCCGCAGACGGACGCGCGGCTCTATTCCAACCTTCCCGCGGAGCACTACGCGGCGCTCTTCGAGCGCTTCGGCTTCATCGAGGCCGAGCGCCGCGCCGCCCCGGGCGGCCCCCCGGGGAGCGAATCCGAGTGGGTCACCTTCGTCTTCATCCGGCGCTCGGGCGACGAGCGCGCGCGGATGAACATTCAGGGGCTCATAGAAACCGACGCCAAGACCACGACCTACAAGTTCGCGCTCCTGCGCGCCCTCGCCGACGTCAACTGCGCCAACGCCGGGCGTGTGCGGCACCTCACCCGCGCGGAGATGGCCGAGCTCGAGAAAAGCCTCGCGCCCGCGGGTGCTCCGCCCGTCGCGCTTCCCCATCAGGCGGCGCTTCCCCTCGGCCTCGTGGTCGAGCGGGTGATCGCGTACTACTGGCAGATCTATGGGCGCCGGTTCGACGATCCCGACGCGGCGCTCCCGCCGCAGATCGGAGCGGGCAGGAAGCTCGCGTTTGAGGCGGAGCTCCTCGACCTGATGACGCTCTACCAGGGCGACTGGGTCTCGTGCCGGGAGGACTTCATGCGCGGGGCGCTCGGCGGCCGGGCACCCGAGCGCCGGCGCGCCTTCGCGGCGTTGGCCAAGAAGATGATGGAGACGCTCGTCAAGGGGCCCGTGCGCTATTCGGGCGGATCCCTGGGCGCGAGCGCTCCGGAACTGACCGGGCACCGGCTCTTCAACACGTGGGGGCGGCGCCGTTGGGCGGAGGCGCTCGCCGCGCCCGATCCCTTCACGCCGGCGCTCCTCGAGCGCGCCTGCGGCGAACTGCTGCTTCCCTCCGAACTCTGGCGCAGCCTCACGGGGTGCGCGCCCTGGCTCGCCGACGCGGTGCTGCTCCGCTGGGCGGCGCAGTCCGCGGCCTTCACCGCCAACGCGCTCACGACGGGCGAGATCCTCGAGCGGATGCTGCCGGCCGAGGACGCCCGCGACGTCGCCGCGGCAAGGAGCCTCTACCTGGCGAAGCTCCCGAATCTGCGCTGCGTGTGGTCTGGACAATCCCTCACCGCCGCCACGCTCGCCGTGGACCACATGATCCCTTGGGCGCGCACGCACACGAACGACCTCTGGAACTTGATGCCCGCGGACGCCGAGGTGAACGTCCGGAAGTCCGACGCCGTGCCCTCGGTCGAGTGCATCGAACATGCCGCGCCGCGGATCCTCAAGGCGTGGCGGCTCTTTGAAGCCTCGTCCCTGAGGCCCCTCTTCCGCGCGCAGGCGGCCTTTTCGCTCACGGGCCGGGAGCTCCCCGACGCGCATTGGGAGACACCCCTTATGGATGCGGTGCTGAGAAGCGCCGACGAAACCCGCAGGCAGTTCGCCTGCCGCACCTGGGAGGCCTGCGGGAGGGCCGCCGCAACCTGACCCTACCTGATCCCGAGCGGTACGGCCCGCCGCCCCCAATAAAGCGCACGCCGCAGACGGACGGAGAACCTCCGTCCCTGCGGCGTGCTTCTTATGACGTCCGCTTCAGGGCGGACATCCGGATGGGGAGGCTCAGGCCTTCTTCGTGCGGCAGCAGCGCTTCGCGGGAGCCTTCTCCTGCGGCGCGCAGGCGGCGGCCTCGGCCTCCGAGCGCATGGCGCGGAGGAACCAGAGCTCCTTCGCAAAGCGCGCGAGATACCCCTCAAAGACGCCCTGAACCTGAAAGTCGTCGGCTTCGGCCGCTTCGCTGCGGATCTCCCGGGCGAGCGCCGCCATCTTCGTGATGTCGGCCTCGACCGCGGCCACCGCAGCGCAGCAGCTGATCCGCTCCGAGGGCGCCTCCTCGATCACGGAGAGTGCGAGCGAGTCCTTGAGGGAGGCGACGGGCATGTCGCCGCGCATCTTGAGGAGTTCGGCCGTTTCATCGTACGCGGCGAAGACCTCGTCGTAGAGCGACTCGGTGTAGTCGTGCACGGCCTTGAAGAGACGCCCTTCGACGTTCCAGTGGAGGTTGTGGAGCTTCACGTTCCAGACGAGGAGCGAGGCGACGTAGGCGTTGAGCTTGGCGGCGTCAGTCATGGCGGCTTCCTTTGATCGGCGGATGGATGGATGGATGGATGGATGGATGGATGGAGACGCTCGGGGGAAGATTCCCGGACTTCGCTGGGAGAGTGATAGCTCATTTCTTTTGCGTCTCGTCTTTCGATAGCTTCATTCTACATTAAATTCTATCGTTGTCAAGCTTTTGATAGCTTTTTATGAATGTTGCCTATTCATCCATGCCGCCCGGAGTTCCGCGCGCCCAAGGGACTTGCCGCGGCGCCGCCGCTCCGCTCGTCTTGGGATCCATGAACTCCGTGCATGACAACCCATGAAGAGGTTCCATCGATCGCGAGGGGCCGGCGCACGGAGGATGCGTGCAGAACTGCCTATTTCTCTCTATGATGATCGGACGCGTTTTGCCCGGGCGTCACTGCAGGCGCTCTCGGGAGCGCTTCGGCGGCTCCGCCGCCCGCCCGCGAGTACCTCCTCAACCCGTACTTCCGTACTTCAAGGCCGACGAATGACAGACCCACAGGACCTTCTTCAGGAAATGCGCTCGGTGCTCGGGCGCGTGCAGACGGCCAAGGGCGTCAACCGCACGGCGCTCCCGCAGCTCGTCACCTACCGCTATGAAAGCGAGGGGCCGCTCGACTGTTCGACGGGCGCGCTCGGTTGCTCGATCATTCTCTCGGGCGAAAAGGAGGTGACGATCGGCTCGACGCGGATCGTCTACCACGCGGGCGAAGCGCTCCTTTCGGGGGCGGAGCTCCCGAGCTCCTTCCACGCGGTGGGCGCCTCGCCCGAATCCCCCTTTCTCGCCGTCTGGGCGTCGCTCGACCGCTCGCTTCTGATGGAGTTCGCCCAAACCGTCCTGCCCGCGCGTCCCCAGCAACCCGCGCTCCAACCCTGCGCCGCGGACCCGAATGCGACCTGTTCGGCCTGCAACGTCTTCCACCCCGACCTGGAGGTCCTCGACGACTTCATGCGCCTCGTGAAGCTCCTCGAGAGCCCAGAGCAGATTCCCGTGCGCGCGCCCCTCGTGCTCCGCGACCTCCACTACCTCCTCCTCGCCGGCCCCACGCGGGAGTGGCTCCTGCCGCTCCTCTCGAGCACGGCCCCGCAGGGCGCGATCGTGAAGGCCGTGTCGTGGCTGCGCACCCACTACACCGAGTCGATCGCGATCGAAGAACTTGCGCGCATGCACGCGATGAGCACCTCGAACTTCCACCGGCACTTCAAGACCGTCACCGGAATGACACCGCTGCAGTTCCAGAAGCAGATCCGCCTCATCGAGGCGCAACGCCTGATGCTCTCGGAAAACGCCCAGGTGGCTGAAGCCGCCTATGCGGTCGGCTACGAGAGCGCCACGCAGTTCGTGCGCGAATACAAGCGCCAGTTCGGCGAGTCTCCCATGCGCGACGTGAAGCGCCGCCGCACGGCCTTCGCCGACCTCGCGCGGAGCCCCGCGCCCGCCGCCCCCTCCGACGCCGCCTGAGCACAAACATCCTTCCGCCGAAAGGAACCTTCAGATGATCGAATCCACCGTCCGCTTCGACCTCGAGCGCGAGCGCCGCATCGGGCTCCCCGAAGCCGTCTTCTGCGCCGGGAAACCCATGAGCGTCCTGGTCGAACTCTTCACGCGCTTCTGCTCGCCCGACGCGCCCGCGATCCTCTTCACGCGGCTCACGCCCGAGGTATTTGCGGCGCTTTCCCCCGAAGTCGCCGCGGTGTACGACTACGACCCGCTCTCGCGCACCGCCTGGAACAAGAAGCGCGAACCGCGCGCCTCGGGCGTCTGCGCCCTCGTCTCGGCCGGCAACGCCGACGCCTCGGTCCTCCACGAAGCCGCGCGCACGCTCGAATACCTCGGCTACCAAACGCGCCTCTTCGAAGACTGCGGCGTCGCGGGCCTCTGGCGCATTGAAGCGAACATCGCCGCAATCAACGCCTGCGACGTCGTGATCCTCGCGGCGGGCCTCGACGCAGCGCTCGCCTCCGTCGTGGGCGGCCTCACCGCAAAGCCCCTCTTTGCGGTCCCGACGTCGGTGGGCTACGGCGTCGCCGAACACGGCCGCACTGCGCTCTCGAGCATGCTCGCCTCGTGCGCGCCCGGCATCGGCGTCCTCAACATCGACAACGGCTACGGCGCGGCCTGCGCCGCAGCGCGCGTGCTGCGGCTCCTCGAAGGCCGCTGACGCGAAAAACCCTACCTCATCCCATCCGGAACCCATCATGACCACCTCTACCGGTCCCATCCTCGCCGTCCGCATTCATGCGGGCTTCAACGCCGGCGCCTTCGTCGCGGGCCTTCTCGCCCTGAACGACCTCACCGCCGGCATGGCGGGCGCATACCTGCGCACGCTCTTTCCCGAAGTGGACTGCGGGCTCACGCTCAAGCGCCGCGACGTGCGCGGCATCTCCGGCTGGAGCGCCGCGATCCTCACGCCCCCGGAGCACACCCACCGACACCCCGCGGACATCCTCGACGTCTACCGCAAAAGCCGGCTCTCCGACAACGCGCTTCTTCTCGCCGACCGCGTCTGGCAGGAGCTCGTGCACGCCGAAGCGAAGGTGCACGGCATGCCGGAGAGCGAAGTCCACTTCCACGAGGTGGGCCGCATGGCGAACATCCTCGCGATCGGCCTCTCTGCGGAACTCCTCACCAAGATGGAGCCCGCGCGCATCGCCGTAAGTCCGATTCCGGTGAACGAAGGCGAGGTGAAGTGCGCCCACGGACTCGTCCCCTACCCGGCACCCGCGATGTTCGCGATGATGGAGGGCGTGGCGGTACGGCCCTCGTCGGGCGTGGGCGAACTCGTCACGCCGACGGGCCTTGCGGTGCTGAAGGGCTTCGGCGGCGAATTCGGGCCCTGGCCGGAAATGAAGATTGAGCGCGCGGAGCAGGTCTACGTCGAGGGCCGGGTCTTCGACGGGGCGCCGAACGGCACGCGCTTCGCCATCGGCTCGCCGCTCCCCGTGATCACGGACTGACCCGGACCTTCGGCACTGAACCCGCGGAAGCCCGGCAGCAACCGGATGCGGCGGTGCTCGCGCGCGATGCGGCCTTCGCGCTCCCAGGCGCAGAGCACGCGGTTCACGACCGCGCGGGTGGCGTGCACCATGAGCGCGAGCTCCTCGACCGTGGGCTCGACCGTGCACGCGACGCCCCGCGCGGCGTTCACCGCCTCGAGGTCCGCGAGCGACTCGAAGAGGAGCGCGAGCCGCACGGGCACGGGCTCGGTGCCGTTCACAAGGAGCCCGTCCATCTGCGCTTCGTGGTTGTAGGCGAGCGTGAGGAGATAGTCGCTCTTCACGGCCGGATGCGCGTCGAGAAATGCGGTGAAGCGCTCCGCGCAGATGCGCCGCAGCCTCACGGAGGAGAGCGTCCGCGCGGAGAGGCCGATTTCGCGCGCCGGGTGCAGCAGCACCTTCGGGCCGCCCAGGATCGAGCCCGGCGCGAAGATGCCGTTGACGCACTCCCCGCCCTGAAGGACGGGGATTCTCCACTTGACCAACG
>NZ_DAVZJY010000159.1:0-5744 GCF_052272535.1 Sutterella sp.
CCGCCCGGCTGCCGGACTGCGCGGGATCTTCAGGGGCCCTTGCGCCCGCGGCCCCTCCGCGCCCGTCAAGGTTCTCATCAAGAGGCGCGTCCTCGACGTCTTCGGCCCACTCGAGCGCGAGGTCGAGGGCGTCGACTTCCCGCATCAACGCGCGGTACGCCGGATTGCCGGCCGAAAGGCAGCTTCGCCGCCCGTAGTCGTTTCGGAGCTCAACGAGCCTCCAAGCGTCCGACCCCGCGAGGAGGTTCGCGATCCACCGGTCGGTCACGGCGCCGAGCGTGCGGGAGACCTCACGCCTGCCGCACGTCAGAAGGCGCTCGTCGTCGGCGGCGGGCCGGAAGCTGCGGAGGTGCTTCTTCATCTTCATTTTTTCTTTCGTCCTATTTTTTTGAAGAGACGACACCATTATGCGCCTCTCTTGCGTCATAGCGTGACGCACTCGGACAAAAGCAGCCTGCCCAAAGATCGGACGGAACGCCGTTGCGGCGCTGCACCCAGCACCGGCAGGCCGTCACGAAATCGTCATCAAAGGTTCATGCGACCGAGACGGGGCGTTCATAGACTCGAATCCCGTTCGAGGCCGGAATCCCTCCGGCCGCACTGCCTTTGGACCCTAGGCGCCCGTCCCCCCGAGCAGGAGGACCCGCGCGGTCAGACAATCATGAGCATCACCCTTGCGGGCGTGACGAAGTCGTTTGGCGGCGTCACGGTGATCCCGCCGCTCAATCTTGAATTCGCGACGGGAGCGTTCACGACGCTCCTCGGGCCTTCGGGCTGCGGGAAGACGACGCTGCTGAGGATGATCGCGGGGCTAGAAACCCCCGACGCGGGTGAAATCCACTTCGACGGGAAGCCCGTCTGGAGCGGCGCGCAGGGCGTGAACCTGCCGCCCGAAGACCGCGGCATCGGCTTCGTCTTTCAGGACTTCGCGCTCTGGCCGCACCTCTCCGTCTTTGAGAACGTCGCCTTTGCGCTCCGTGCGCGCGGCGACCTCACGGACCTGAGGGCGCGCGTCGCCGAAGCCCTCTCGCTCGTTGGGCTCGCGGACTTCGCCAAACGGCGGGTTTCCGAGCTCTCGGGCGGCCAGCAGCAGCGCGTCGGATTCGCCCGCGCGATCGTCCCGCGCCCGAAGATCATCCTCTTCGACGAGCCGCTCTCGGCGCTCGACGCCCTGCTGCGCGAAACCATGCGCTTTGAGATCACCGCGATCACGCGGCGCCTCGGCATGACCTCCATCTTCGTCACGCACGACCAGATGGAGGCGATGAGCATGAGCGACCGGATCGTCGTAATGCACAAGGGCGCCGTCGAACAGACGGGGACGCCCGAAGAGATCTACCGGCACCCGGCAACCCGCTTCACCGCCGACTTCGTCGGAAAGTCGAACTTCATCGACGCGACGCACCTCTTCCGCCCCGAATCCGCCGGCCTGCTCCTCGGGGACGCCCCCGCTCCCGACCCCGTCTGCGAAATCTTCCGCGCCTCAGTCGAGCGGGTCGAATACCTCGGAAACCGCTGGCTCGTTGAAGCGAACGCCGCGGGCCGCCGCTGGCGGCTTGAAGCCCGCCGGCCGCTTCCCGTAGGAACGTCGCTGCGCGTAGCCGTCCACCCCGCCGACATCGTGCAGGTGGGCGCTTGAACCGCCTCCGGCTCCAACCCATTCATCTTCATCCTCAGGGAGGATCATCGAGAAATGCTCAAGAACATGCTTGCCGCCGGCGTCGCCGCCGCGGTGCTCTTCTCCGGTGCGGCCGTCGTCTCCGCCGCCGAGAATTCGGTGACGGTCTACATGCCTTCGCCCAAGGGCCTCAACGCCAAGTACGTCGCCGCATTCGAGAAGGAGACCGGCATCAAGGTGAAGCTCTTCGAAGGCACGACGGGCAAGATCCTCGCGCGCCTCGAAGCCGAGAAGGCGAACCCGGTCGCCGACGTGGTGGTCCTCGCCTCCTGGTCCGACGGCCTCGCCGTCAAGAAGTCCGGCATCCTCGCCGCCTACCCGCAGGCGAAGAACGTCGAGAAGTTGCGCGCCGACTTCGTCGACGCCGACCGCACGCTCTTCGGCACGTCCGCCTCCGCGATGGGCGTCATCTGGAACAAGACCCTGATCCCGGAGCTCAACGCCGACTGGAAGGAGCTCGCCGACCCGAAGTACAAAGGCCAGGTCGCGATTCCTGATCCGGAGAAGTCGGGCTCGTGCAAGGACTTCCTCGCCGGGTACCTCTACGCCACGAAGGGCGACTGGAGCGCCTGGGAGGGGATGGCGAAGCAGGGCCTCGCCGTCGCGGGCGCCAACAAGGCGGCGCTTGAATCCGTCCTCACCGGCGCCAAGGCGGTTCTCGTCGCGGGCGTGGACTACAACGCCTACGCGCAGATCAAGAAGGGCGAACCGATCGGCATCTACTACCCGGCTTCGGGCACGGTCGTGAACCCCCGCCCGGCGATGATCCTCAAATCCGCGAAGAACCCCGAGGGTGCGCGCGCCTTTGTGGACTTTCTCCTCTCCGACAAGGCGCAGAATCTCGTCGCCCAGGCTTATCTCCTCCCGGGCCGCACCGACGTGAAGGCCGAGGGACGCCTCGGGCTCGATGAGATCAAGACCTTCTCTAACCTCGACTGGAACGCGATGATGAAGTCGTCCGACGCCGAGGTCGCGAAGCTCATGCAGATGACGAAGGGGAACCGCTGACCCCTGCAACTTCCCGGCCTTACTTGAGTTTCGAGGCGCGTCCCAACCTTCCCGCCCGCCCAGGCCGGAGGGTCCCGGCGCGCAGCTCCCTTCAACCTTCCGACTTCCTTCTTGAGCCGGCCTCCCGCGGACGCCAACGTGCGTCTGCGACGAGGCCGGCAGCCTCCTCCCCATGCCGTCGAGCGCCTCCCGTCTCACGCGGCTCTCCGCTCTCGTTGCGCTCGCCGCCCTTCTTTTCTTCATCCTCCTCCCGCTCGCGGGCATCTTCACGACGGCGCTCTCGGGCGAGGGCGGCTGGTCGCTCGACCACGCGCTCAAGGCGCTCGCCGCCGACGACAACCTCGAGACCGTCGTCAATTCCGTCGTGCTCGCGGGACTCGTGGTCCTAGTCACGACGGTCTTCGCCACGCCGCTCGCGCTCCTTCTCGCGCGCACGCACTGGGCGGAGTCGAAGTGGCTCGACGTCGCGCTCCTCATTCCCTTCATGACGCCCCCCTACATCGGCGCGATGGGATGGATCCTCTTCATGCAGAAGCGCGGGCTCCTCGAGCAGATGGTCCCGGGCGTCGCACCCTATACCTCCGCCTTCTTCAGTCTCGGCGGGCTCGTCTTCGTGATGAGCCTGCATGCGCTCCCCTTCATGGTGACGATGATGAAGAACGCGCTCCTGCGGGTGCCGGGAAACCTCGAGGAGGCGGGCGCCGTCGCGGGGGCGGGCTTCCTCATGCGCATGCGGCGCATTCTCCTGCCGCTCGTCACCGGGAACTATGCGATCGCGATGCTCCTCGTCTTCGTGAAGACCCTCGCCGAATACGGCACGCCCTCGACCCTGGGGCGGCGCATCGGGTTCGACGTCTTCACGACGAAGATCCACGCCTACGCCACCACCGCACCGGTCGACTTTGCGTCGGCCGCCACGCTCTCCCTCGTCCTCATCACGATCTGCATGGTGATGTGGATGCTGCAGAGCTCGATCACGGCAAGCCGCTCCTTCCGGCTCGTGGGCGCCAAGGGCTCGCGGGCTGCGAAGTGGCGCCTCTCGACCTGGGCGCGCCGGGCGGCCGGAGGCTACATCGCCTTCGTGCTCTTCCTCTCGATCCTCGTTCCCTGGTTCTCCGTTCTCGCGACGAGCCTCATCAAGATCCGCGGCTACGGCCTCGCCTGGGGTAACTTCACCGTCAATCACTACGTCGAGCTCTTCTCAGAGGACGTCGAAGGCTTGTCGGCCTTCACCACCTCCCTCGGGCTCGCGCTCGCGGCGGGCTTGATCGCGAGCGTGCTCGGCACAGCGGTGGTCCTCCTCGTGCGCCGCTCGGGCCGCGTCGGGCGCTTCGTCGAGGGGACGGCGCTCATTCCAGAGATGCTCCCGAGCATCGTCCTCGCGATCGGCCTCATGCTCTTCTGGAACCGGATCTACGCCTATGCGCCGCTCTACAACACGATCGGCTTCATGGTGTTGGTCTACGTGATCCTCTATCTGCCCTACTCGATCCAGTACGTCTCTTCGGCCTGGATGCAGATGAGCCCGTCGCTCGAAGAGGCGGGCCGGGTTGCGGGCGGGTCGCCCGCCTTCGTCTTCCGGCGCGTCACGCTCCCGCTCATCGCCGCGGGCGTGATCCAGGGCTTCATCATGATCTTCATCATCGTGTTGCGCGAACTCGTCGCCGCCTCGCTCATTTCGCCCCCGGACGTCCTCGTGATCTCCACCTTCATCGTGAACGAGTTCGAGCAGGGCTCGGCCTCGGTTGCGATGGCCGCCGCCTTCCTCTGCGTGGCGATCTCGGCCTTCATGCTCTACCTGCTGCGCGTGCTCCTCGCGCGCGTCAAGGGCGCGGGCGCCTTCTAAGAGCCCTCCGAAAGCCCGGCTGAAACATGTACCCAAGGCGAAGGACAGCTTTCATAGGTAAAATCAAGCCTTTGCCCTGATCCCACGTGCGCCCCGTATCCGCGCACCCCTCAGACCTCAGGGCTCGGACACATCGGCGACATTCAGCTGGAGCGGCACATGCAGAGCTTCACGAGCGGCAGCAGCTGGGAGTGCGCGGAGTGGTTTGAGACCTTCTCCGAGCACTTTCCTCAATACACATCTCCGGGAATCCGGATCGCGGCGCAGGAGCGTCTGCACGGACTCAAGCAGAAGCGCCTCACCTGGGACGCGACCTCGCGCACGGTGCGGCTTTCGCTCACCAACTCCCGCGGGAAGCCCTACACGCTCGCGCTCCACTTCTATCCGGCCGCCTCGCCCTCGCTCTCGAAGATCCTCGAACAGGCCGCGAAGACGCCCGGGCTCGTGCCCTGCCTCGCCGCGGGGGATCTCCCGCCCGCCTTGAACGACGCCGTGCGCGCCTCGGGCGAAGACGTGTTTCTGCGCACCAAGGGCGCGGTGGAGTTCGACCCCGGCATGATGGCGAGCGAATGCGCGCTCCTCATCGCCGCCTTCATCGAAGAGCTTGAGACGGAGCCCGGCCGTTGGTTCCGCTTCATCGGGCTCGACTTCGCCAAGGGCGCCGAGAAGATGCTCCTCGGCGGCCGCGAATCGGCCGCTCCCGAAGGCGCCGCCCCCGAAGGCGCCCGGGCTCCTGATGACCACCCGGATCCCGTGCGGCAGCTCGACGAGCCGCTCTCGGGCCTCTTCGAATACGCCGACTTCACGGAAGTGATCGGGAACGAGGCGTCCGGCATCCGGCCGCTCGGACTCCCCGAAATGGACCTCGAGGGCGAGGTGCAGCGCCTGCGGCTTTGGTCGCCCGGCCTCTGCCCGCCCTTGGGCACGACCCTTGTGGACGCGCTCCCCGCGACGGGCCTCTCCGCGGTGGAGGCGAAGCGCTCCTGGTGCGCCTTCGGAGACCCCGACGCGCGCGAATTCCTGCAGACGGTGGTGCGCGCGGCCGCCCATGCGGCCAATGAATCCGTCTCGGCCCTCGCGCGCCGCGAACTCCGTCAGGAAAAGAACCCGGCGGTGACGGCGAACCCGAAGTGGACGAAGTTCATCGAGAAGGAGGTCGACGTGCGGCTGCGCGAGCCCGTCCCGGGGCTCGGGCTCCGCGCGGGCGTCACG
>NZ_DAVZJY010000160.1:0-5690 GCF_052272535.1 Sutterella sp.
GAGGATTGTCTCCCCCTGTTCCCTCGGGCGGGGTGAGAAGGAAGTTCCGAGAAGCCGCCGAATTCCTCGCACAGGAACCGGCGGCTTTTCCATGCCTGGGTCCGGCCGGGCGAACCCCCGGCTCCACCGGAGGGTAGCAAAAAGCCCGCGGGTCTCACTTCAACGAGACCGCGCGGGCTTCCCTGTTTGTGCGTTTTCGAGAGGATCCGTCAGCAGCGGGCGAGCTTTTCGAGGCCGTCTCCGGCGACGCGGTAGGTGGTCCAACCGCTCATCGGCGTCGCGCCCATCGAAAGGTAGAAGTCGATTGAGGGCTTGTTCCAGTCGAGGCAGCACCACTCGAGCCGCCCGCAGCCGCGCTCGAGCGCGATTCCGGCGAGGGTTTTGAGGAGCGCCTTCCCATAACCTCTGCCGCGGGCTTCGGGAAGGACGAAGAGGTCTTCGAGATAGATCCCGGCGCGGCCGAGGAAGGTCGAGAAGTTGTGGAAGAAGAGCGCAAAGCCGACGGGGCGGCCGGCCTCCAACGCAAAGACCACCTCGGCCTTCTTCTCGAAGAGCCACTCCTCGAGGAGCGCTTCGGTCGCGACCACCTCGTGGGCGAGCTTTTCGTATTCGGCGAGCCGACCGATGAAGTCGAGGATGAGGGGAACGTCCTCACGCACGGCGAAGCGCCAGGAGAAGGCGTGCGGGCCGCAGGAGGCTACGGATTCGAATCGGGGTTTGATCATGATGGGATGAATGCTTCTGCTTGTGGCGTGAAAGGGCGCGCCGGGGCCGCTCCCCTCCTTCGCGCCCCAAATGCATCAGGCGGCGGGCTTCTTCGCGTCGAGGGCGAGTTGGGTGCGCAGCGCGAGCTTCCAGTCGAGCACCTTCCAGCCGTTCCTGCGCGCGGCGGTGAGGAGCACTGGATCGGGGTTCACGCAGCACGTAAAGCCCGCGGCTTCGGCGAGCGGCAGGTCGTTGCGGCTGTCGGTGAAGAAGAGCACGTCCTTGAGGCCAATCCCCATGCGTTCGGTAACGGCCTCGAGGCGCGTGATCTTCCCCTCCTGGAAGGACGGTACGCCCGCGATCTCGCCCGTGAAGAAGCCCCTCTCTTCAACGAGATCCACGCCGATCGCCTCGTTGATGCCGAAGACGATCTTCGCCACCGGCGTGACGATGAAGGTCGTGGTGGCCGAGAGCACCAGCATCGGGATTCCGGCCTGGGTGCAGTTCCTCACCCACTTCCTGCCGTCGGGGAAGGCAATCGGGGCGATGCGCTTCTTGACGAACTCCACGACGAGCTTCTCAATCTCCGCGACGGGGAGCTTGCGGAAGGCGCCCGAGTGCTTGCGCATGAAGCCGGGCATGTCGAGGTGGCCCTGACTGTAGTCGAGGATCATCTCGCGGTCGATCTGGCGCCAGATCGGGTCCTTGACGATTCCCTTCTCGTAGAGCCATTCGGTCCAGAGAATCGTGGAGTCGCCGGCGATCAGCGTGTGGTCGAGGTCGAAAACGACGAGCTTGGGCGGGAGCTTCGTCCGGGGAAGCGGGAGCGGAAAGGAGGTGGTTTTGGGTGTCACGACGCTGAGGGGAAAACGCAGTGCGGTTGGCGGGAATCCGTGAACGGAGGGCGCATCAATCGGCGCGGGCGTCCGTTCGAGCGTCCTACTCTAGCGCCCGCGCGGGCGGCCGTGGGGTGCTTCGAGTTGATTCAGGACCAAAGAAGGCGCCAATTCACAAAAGCGTGACGCCCTTGTAATAGTTTTGCAATGAATTCGGGCGGCGGCCCGCCCCCTGATTCTCTGGAGAGGAGCCGCCGCCCGAATCGGAGAGATTCGATGGGAGCGTTCAGCGTCCCGCCGGCATCACCCCCAGACCTCGTCGGCGATCTCGCGCACGAGCCGGACCTTGGCCCACTGCTCATCTTCGGTCATGATGTTGCCCTCCTCGGTCGAGGAGAAGCCGCACTGGGGCGAGAGGCAGAGCTGCTCGAGCGGGACGTAATGGGTCGCCTCCTTGATGCGGGCCTTGACGGCGTCCTTGTCCTCGAGTTCGGGGAACTTCGAGGTGATGAGGCCGAGCACCACGGTCTGGTCCTTGATGAAGCGCAGCGGCTCGAACGAGCCCGCGCGGTCGGAATCGTACTCGAGGAAGAACCCGTCCACGTTGCAGTGCGCGAAGAGGATCTCGGCGACGGGCTCGTAGCCGCCCGAGGAGAACCAGGTCGAGCGGAAGTTGCCGCGGCAGATGTGCATCGTGACCGTGAGGTCGGCGGGCTTCTTTTCGAGGACCTTGTTGATCACCTCGACATAGCGGCGCGCAACCCAGTCCACGTCGATGCCGCGGGCCGCGTAGGCGCCGCGCTTCTCGAGCGAGCAGAATTCGCCCCAGCTCGTGTCGTCGAACTGCAGATACCGGCAGCCGCGCTCATAGAGGGCGAGCATCGCGTCGGTCCAGGTCTGCGCGAGGTCCTCGAAGAGCTGATCGGGGTGTTCGGCGTAGTACGGAATCGGCTTGTAGTCCTCAGCGCGCACGCAGGTGATGAGGTGCAGCATCGAGGGTGACGGGATCGTGAACTTGATGGGCGTGTCGCCGGCGATCGCCTTCAGGCGGTCGTAGGCCTCAAGGAACGGATGGTCCTTCGGGAAGTGCAGGCGGTCGACGATCACGATCGTCTCGGCCTTGGGCTGATGGCCTTCGAAGTGCACCGACCAGTGCTCGGCCTTGACGTGCTTGATGCCGCCCACGGCCGCGAGGAAGTCGAGGTGCCAGAAGGCGCGGCGGAATTCGCCGTCCGTGACGGCCTTGAGGCCGTTCGCGGTCTCCTTCTTCACGAGGTCGGCGATGAGGCGGTCCTCAAGCGCCGTGAGGGAGGCGCGGTCAAGCTCGCCCTTCTGGAAGGCGGCGCGCGCCTCGAGAAGCTCCTTGGGACGCAGGAAGCTGCCGACCACGTCGGCACGGTACGGGGGATTCACATGGGCCATTTTTCGAGCTCCTCGGAAAGTTTGCTGCTGAGGGCGTCCGCGTCGGGACGCCGCACGAATGAGTTGGAGGTCGGACGATTATCACCCGGCCCGGCACCTCCGGTCACCCCATCCCGAACGCATGCCTGGTAATACCTCAAGCTGCTGCCGGCAGGCGAAGAGCTCCATTCTCCGCCCTCCCGTCTTTCCTGCCGCCTTTTGAGCGTCCTTCCGGCCCCTTTTCGCCCTCCGCGTCCCCGCGCCTCACCCGCCGGGCGAAGTCTCCGAAGGATGTCCTCCGAAGACTTCGTCCGGCGGGTGGAACCCTTCGGCCTCCGGTTCGCAGTGGGTTCCCCAAGCGGCCGCCTCAGCCGAAGCGATGCCAGTTGGCGAAGAGCCCCCTCAACACGAGCCCGAAGATCACGGGAAGCGCCGCCCAGAGCCAGAAGGGGAGCGCCGCGGGCGCCGTCGCAAGCCCGATGGTGAAGGCGGCGCCGGGGAGCATCAGGGTTCCAAGCCCCGAGAAGACCGACGGCCGCGGAGCGCGGAGTTCAGAGGTCCGTATGCGGCGGATGCAGAAGCCGTCGGCCGCCAAAAGGAGAATCAGCGGTAGTGCGGCGAGAAAGACCGCCGCCGCACGTCCGAGGCGCTTCAGGGCGAGAAGCCCCGTGAGACGGAGATTCTCCACGTAGGGCGCGGAAGCGATCCGCGCGAGGGCCTTGGAGAAGATGCGGCCCGATTCCGTACGGGCGTCTACGCCTGCGGGGAGCATCCCGGGCCGCCTCTCCGAAACCCACTCCCCCCGCTCGGGCCAGAAGACGGTCGTGACGAGCCGGTAGGCGCCGCGCTCGAAGGCGGCTGCGGCCTGCGCCGTCCGGGGACCCAACATCGTCGCGGAGCTCTGCGCCTCCCGCCAGAGGAGTCCCCGCAGGGCTTCCGGGGACGTGAAGGCCGCGCACCAGAGCGTCTCCATCAGCAGCACCGCGAAGAGGAGCGCCGTCATGGTTCTGAGCTTCATGACGCCTCCCCGCCGAAGCCCATCCCGCGCGTCCACCTCCCGAGACGCTCCCCGAAGGGGGCGGCCGGGAGCATTCCGCCCGATTCATCAAAGAGCTGCGCTTCCTCGAGCTCCGGAATCAGAATGGGCATCCGTCCCTTCCAGAGCCTCCCGCCTGAGAGCGACGCGAAGAACTCCGTGTTGGGAAGGCTCCCCAGCGCGTCCATCGGCACCACGGTGTCGCGTCGCCCCGAGAGCGAGCGCGAGACGCTCGCGCGGAAGGTCGGCGCCACCTCGTCGTCGGCGGTGGTCGAAACCGCGGCGGAGCTCTCCCAGACGGTGGTGCGCCCGAAGGCCTCGCAGATGAAGGCCTGGGTCGCCTGGTCCTTGGTCCTCAAGGCGATCAAGTTGTTGAGGTTTCCCAAAGTCATCCGCGCCTTCGCTTCGCTCCCCAACCGCGCGGCGAGGTCGCTCACGGTCTGCATCGCGCACGTGCAGGTGATCCCCGCCTCCATGCCCTTGTTGAGGATCTCGATCAAGGGCGGGTTGATCACGTTCGCCGTCTCGTCGACGAAGAGCGAGACGGGCGAAGCCTCCTCGCCCGAACGCTCGAGGTTGTAGCGCCGGCCGGCGGCAGCGGCGAGGTCCGAGAGGAGAATCGACCCCAAGGCGCCCGCCACCGCACCGTCGGGGAGCGCGTCGAGACCCAGGTAGAGCACCGCCCCGGCCTCCATCGCCGCGTCGATCGTGACGATCGGCCGGTCGTCATCGTCCGCGGGATCGGGCGAGAGGCTTCGCCCGAGCGGGCCCGAAGTGAGCATCGCGAGCGCGGGAACGAGGGATGCGGTGATCTTCGCGTAGTGTTCTCTGGAATGCCGGAAGACCGCGATCAACCCGCTCACCGCCGCCTCGGGGTCGTCGCCCGTCGTGCGCTCCCAGAGGAGGATCGTCGCGATGAGGCGCTTCGAGGCGCGGCTCCCGACGGGCGCCGTCAGGGCTTCGGGCTCGGTCTTGAGGATCGTCTTCACGCGCTCCTCCCAATCTTCGACGCGGCGGTTGAGGTCCTTCTTGAGACAGGCTTCGAGGAGCTCCTCGACCCCGGACTCGAGGAGCCGCCGGAATGCCGTCAGACTCGGGCGCCTGCCGGCGAAGAGAAGCCCCTCGGCCATCACGTGCACGGCCTGCCAGGCAAACGAGATGAACGCTCCGGCGTTGTCGGGCGGGAGCACCGCGACGATGCGGCTCGCGATTTCCGTCGCGCGCGTAAAGCTCCCGAGCGGATCGAGGCGCACCCCGCGCTGCGGGAAGGCCGGATGAAATTCGAGCGGCGCGGGGCGGCCGGCCGCACGGCAGGCGGCCTGCACCGCCCGGCGCAGGCGCTTGCTCGACTTCGGGTCGATCACCACGACGGCTTCACCGCGCAGAATCGCCTGCGCGATGAGGCTCGTGAGCACGACGCCTTTGCCCGCCTGCGTGGTGCCGACCACGAGGGTTCCGCCGCCGAGGCTTTTGAGCGGACGCTCGATCGGCGCCTCCTCGCTCCCGACGCCGTGGATCACGGGAAGCCCGAGGTCGGCGTCGGTGAGGCCGGGGTCGTCGCGCAGCAGCCCCCTCAAGGCGGCCGGCGCCTGCATCACCCGCCAATCCACGCGGGAGATTTCATAGAGCTTCTGCGCCTCGACGGGGGTCCAGGGGAACCCGAGACCGAACCAGACCGAGCGCACCTGGGGCTCGGCTTCGGGGAGCCGCAG
>NZ_DAVZJY010000161.1:0-5682 GCF_052272535.1 Sutterella sp.
GGCCGCGGCCCGTTCGTCGCCGCCGCCGCTCTCTTTGGGACCCTCCTCCGCAGGCGACGGCTGCCCTTCGAAAACATCTGTTGCACGTTCGCCACTGAGGTGGACGCCCGTTCACCCGTGCGCCCTCCATAATTCAGAAGCCCCAAACGCATCTGTCTTTCGATAGATTTAATCAATAGAGCCGTTCCATGCCGACCAACGAGAAGAACCCGGCTTCCAAAGCCCCGAACCACCAGCACGACCAGTCGAACGCCTGCGGCCTCTGCAGCATCGTGGGCGAATCCCACGCGCCGCACCCCGACGAACACTCACCCAAGCTCGAGCGCGCGAGCCACACCTTCAACCTCTGGCTCACCTACGCGCAGGCGGCCGCCCTCTGCGCCATTGCGCTCGCCGCCGTGGGCGGCATCGGACAGGCGATCTACGAAATGATCGCGGCGCGCGACATCAGCCTCGGCGACCTCCTGATGCTCTTCCTCTACGTCGAGATTCTTTCGATGGTGAAGGGCGCGTCCCTGGGCACCCGGGAAATTCCGATCCACACGCCGATCGCGCTTGCGATCGTGGCCGTGTCGCGCTACATCGTGGTCGACGTCGAGCACATCACCGCCGTCACCACGCTCTGCACGGCCGCCGCCATTTTGCTGCTCGTCTTCGCGCTCTGGCTCATCCAGAAGACCGGACGCAAGATCACGGCGTCCTGATTCTCCGCCGGGCGGCATCACGCCTCGAGCACGAGACGGAGTTCGCAGCCGACGAAAACGGCGGCGGTTCTTCTCAGGTGCTCGAGCGATACCGCAGGATGAACCTGCCCATATCGCGGAAGCTGTCTGACGGATTCCTCGGCCGCCCGCTGAACGTTCGCCTCGCTTCCTGCGCTCTTGGGCAGATACTTCAATTCGAGCAAATGCGGCACCTCCCCCCCTGAACTTGACTTTGGACGCATCAGGAGGTCGCAGTAGCCGCTTCCTCTTGCCTCCTCCTCGAGCGTCACTTCGTAGGTCGAATTCGTGAGCATGGCAAACTTGACCGCCACCTGCAGCGCAGTCTCCGAGAGATGGGCGAGCAGGTGCAGCCCGCTCGTGCTCTGCAGCGTTTTGGACACGAAGGAAAGCAGAGGTCCAACTTCGCCCTCAGCGATTTTCTTGAAGACGTCGACCAAGGCGATGGAGTCGAAGTTCGGCGCCGCACCGCAATATTCATCAAAGAAATACTCAAAAAACTGACTTTCCATCGCCTTGTTGGGACATGCCAACTCGTTGCGTTTGTTTTTTGCAAACGTCAGATAGCCCATGAAAAAGAGAATGGAGAGGACGTCGCGGTCATCAAAGCGAAATGCTCCGTTCAAATTGATGGCCGACGCGAGCGCAGCACTCGGGAGTCCAACGGCGCGGTCCTCGAGCACCGCAGAGACGACCTTTCGGACGATGGCCGCGTCGCCTAGCGACAGGATGCTCCTGATTTTGTTGATGTCCGTGGCGACGGACGGGTCGAAGAGCGTCGGCGGTTCCTCACCCGTCATCTGCAGCGCGGCGAGATAGTAGAGACACATCGAGGCGTTGTATACCGAAACGGTGCTCTGTGGACTGAAACGGTATCCGTTGTAGTAGTCCTTCATGCGGGCAAGCGGTACATTTCCCGTCTGCGTGCCCTTCAGATCCTGCGTCTCGACGATCAGGCGCCTCACCTCCTCTTCAGTGAATCCGACGGCATCTGCGAACGCCGGGATTTGGCTGATGTTCCACTGGATGCCGAAACCCGAAGTGATGGAGTCGAGCGATACGGAAGTGACGCCCGTCATGAAGATGCGGGCGACTCTTTGTCCGGCCTGGCCTTTGAGCGCCGCATAAAACGTCTTCAAAAATCCATCTCCGCTCGTCATTTCACGGAAAAGCGCCTTGTTGGCCGCCAGGATTTCATTAGCAAATTGATCATACTCGTCGATTATGATGTAGAGATTTTGATCAATTAAATCATCGACCAACAAAAAGAAGGCCTGCATGAGATCTGCGGGCGTTTGATGTTTTCGCCGAAGAAATTCGTCCGCTCCCGCAACAGGATATTTTTTGAAGAAGGCGGACATGCCAAGAAGCAGCTTCCGGATGAAGCCGTCAACCACCAACGTCGAATCAATTCCGGAGAAGTCCAGTCGCAGCACGTGGAACTGTCCTTGCGAAGCGGTTCGATGCGCGTGAATGTACGTGCCTGCGAAAAGCCGGTCGAAGTCGGCCGCCGACGCCTTGTCGTAATACGCCTCAAGCATCGTCGTCAGGAATGTTTTTCCAAAGCGTCTGGGACGAAGAAGCAGAGGGAACCGGATCTCCAGCCGCTCGAGCGCTTCGATTACCTTGGTCTTGTCGACAAACGCAAGGCCGGCGTCCCGCACCGCCTGAAAAGAAGCCAATCCATAAGGAATGCGCTTGGGCAGAAACTCCATGATTCTCCTCATAAAAATGCCTCAGGAGACCCCTCCCTTCAGGCCAAGGGTAGTTGACTTGCAGCAAGTCGGAGCCGTCCGGCCGCTTCCGTTTCCCGTTATTTATTTTCACACACCGCGACCATGATCTTCCTCCGCGTCGTCCGCTCCGACGCGCAGCAGCTCGTCGCCGCGGGTCGTGCAGCAGCGCGAGAGGTGTCCGCGGCGCATCTCCCACCTCCGGGCGAGCTTGGTGCTCGCAGGCGCGAGAACGTCCTTCCCCCAGCGGCGCACGAGCCCGTCCCACGTCTCCATCAACGCGCGGCGGCCCGGGTTCCCGGCGAGCTCCTCCTCGCTGAAGAGCGACCACTGTCGTCCGGATGCCGTCTCGAGCGCCCCTTCCGCGCCGGCTTCCGGGCGGATGTCGGCGAGGATCACGCCTGCCTTCTGGTAGGCGCATCCCTCGCGGAAGTGCCGCCGTACAAGGGCGGCGGCGATCGCGGTGAGTTCGAGCGTGTCGTTCGTGGGGCGCGGGAGCGTGAGCACCGGCTCGGCCGAATGCTGCGGGAGGTCGGTGCGGAAGAAGTTCGTGTGGAAGAGGACGCCCGCCATGCCCGCCGCGCCCCGCTGCGCGCGCAACACGAGCGCCGCCTCGTTCATGTGCATGGAGACGGCGGAGATGAGGGCCTCGACGTCCTTCACGGGAGCCGTATGTTGAAACCTCCCAATTCCACCAGTACGAGGTTTCTTAAAACATGCGCGCCGCCTGCGGATTCCCCTCGCCCGCGGCCGACTACGAGGCCGAAGAGGTGACGCTCGACCAGCTGATGGTCCGCAATCCGCTCGCCACGATCCTCGTCGAGGCGGCGGGCGACTCCATGGTGGAGGCCGGGATCTTTGAAGGAGACCTCCTCGTCGTGGACCGCGAGGTCGAACCGAGAAGCGGGAGCATCGTGCTCGCCTGCTACGACGGCTCCTTCACGGTGAAGCGCCTGCGCCTTGATCCGAAGGGCCGCATCGAACTCCATCCCGAGAATCCCCTCTCGGGCTGCGGCGTGCTCCGCCCGCGGCCGGGCGAGCAGTTTGAAGTCGAAGGGGTCGTCACGGGGCTTGCGCGGCGCTTGTGCAGCGCCGCCGCCTCATCCGCGTTGGCGACCGCGGCGAGGCCTTCGTCGGCGAAGAATTCCGCCCTCCTTCGCAAACGGCTGTATTCAAGGGCTTGCGGAACGCGTGCGGCGCTTTTGGACGCGGTGCGGGCGGGCCGCCCTCCTTGAGGAAACAACTCCCGACAACTCCTCACGGGCGGCCTTCGGCGCGGCGGCTAGAATTTTCCTCATTCGCGGGCCGCGCAGGCGGCGGGCGCTCCCCGCCGCCTACGACGCCTCGGACCATCGCATTCGCAAGAGATTCAGCATGAAGAAGTTCCTGATTGCGCCGGCGCTCATCCTCGCCGCCGCTTCGCTCACCGCCTCGCTCCCGGCTTCGGCCGCCTCGCTCACCGAGGAGTCCTGCGCGCTCCCGCACATCAAGTCCGTTGCCGACACCGAAGGCCTCGACCGCGCCCGTGCGCTCTCCTCGGCCTGCATCAAGCGCGGCTGGCTCTCGACGAAGGACGCCGCCGCCCGCGGCTGGGCCGACGTGAAGGAAGGTACGGGCGAGGGCTACGACGCCTCGAAGAGCGCCGTGCGCAAGGGCTGGGACAAGACCAAAGAAGGGGCTTCGGACACCTGGAAGGCCACGAAGGAAGGCGCCTCCGACATCAAGAACGCCATCAAGGAGAAGCTCTTCAACTAATCCATCCGCTTCCTTCCGACCGACGCCGCCCGGCCGCAGGCCCCTTGCGGAGCCTGTGCGTGGTTCTTGCGGACCCTTGAGAGAAGCGGCGCCGTCACCATGCATCAACCACAGGAGATAACCATGACCCATTTCACTGAACAACAGTACGTCGACGAGATGATCGCCACGCGCCGCAAGCTCCACCAGACGCCTGAAGAAGGTTGGACCGAATTCGAGACGAGCTGGCTCATCACGGAGCGCCTGCGCAGCCTCGGGCTCCGCGTCCTTCTCGGCCGCCAGGTGATCAACCCCGCCGCCGTCATGGGCCGCGACCCGAAGCTCGTCGAAGCCGCAATCGAGCGCGCGAAGGCCGACGGCGTGCCGCAGTCCTTTATCGACGAAACGGAGGGCTACACAGGCGTCGTCGCCGTGCTCGACACGGGGCGCCCCGGCCCGGTGACGGCCTTCCGCTGCGACATGGACTGCGTGCTCGTGACGGAATCGACCGATCCTTCGCACGTCCCCACCGCCTGCGGCTTCGCCTCGAAGCGCCCGGGCTTCATGCACGCCTGCGGCCACGACTCGCACAGCGCCGTGATGCTCGAGGTCGCGCGCTGGCTCGTGGACCACAAGGACGAGTTCAAGGGCACCTTCAAGCTCCTCTTCCAGCCCGCCGAAGAAGGCGTGCGCGGCGCGGGCTCGATGGCCGCCTCCGGGATCGTTGACGACGCGAAGTACCTGATCGGCGCGCACGTCGGCACCTTCGCGCACTTGGGCGAGATCGGCATCTCCGAGGGCGGATTCCTCGCTTCGACGAAGCTCGACGTCCACTTCCACGGCCGACCCTCGCACGCGGGCTCGGATCCTGAGAAGGGCCGCAGCGCGCTGATGGCCGCCTGCGCCGCCGCGATGATGATGCAGGGCATTCCGCGCTCGGGCGAAGGCGTGACCCGCATTGCGGTCGGCAGGCTCAACGCCGGCGAAGGCCGCAACGTGACGCCGGTCCACGCCGACATGCAGCTTGAGGTCCGCGGCGAAACGACCGAAGTCAACCAGTACATGGTGAAGAACGTCGAGAACATCGTCGACGGCGTCAAGCGCGCCTACGAGGTCGAGGCCGAGGTCGTGAAGGCGGGCGAGGCCGCGACCCTTCGCTTCTGCCCCGACGTCATCAACATCGTCGAAGAAGAGGCGAAGCAGGTTCCGGGCGTTCAGAAGGTCTTCCGCGTCAACAAGCCTTCTGGGTCCGAGGACTTCACGCTCCTTCTCGACCGCGTCGTGAAGCACGGCGGCGAAGGCGCCTTCTTCCTCTTCGGCTGCAACCACCACGGCCACCACCGCGCCGACTTCGAGATCCAGGACACCGAGAGCATGCCCCTCGGGTTCGGACTCTTCCGCCGCCTCGCCAAGCGCCTGAACGGCGTCTAAAAGCCTTGACCTCCCTGCGACCTTCCGCCGCAGACGAGTCTTTGAAGGGCCGCGTCCTCCGC
>NZ_DAVZJY010000162.1:0-5661 GCF_052272535.1 Sutterella sp.
GGCGCCGCCGCCGTCGAGCTCGATCCCGCCGCCGGCCGACCGCAGCTCCCGCGCCGGTGGTTCTTCCCGTCGGGCAACGCGGACCGCTTCAGCGCGGCCCGATTTGCGGACCTCCGCTGCCGCGGCGGGCGCTGCCTCATCGCGGGGCTCCTCGACGAGGAGCGCCGCCCGATTTCACCCACGACCACCACGCCATGACCGAACTGCGCACCGACTTCCCCACCTGCGACCTCTTCTGCCGCGTGATCGACAACTTCGGCGACGCGGGCGTCTGCTGGCGCCTCGCGCGGCGCCTGCTCGCCCTCGGCGTCGGCCGCATCCGCTTCATCACCGACCACCCGGAGGTGCTCGCGCTTCTCGCGCCCGACGCGGCTGAAGTCGCCGAAGTCGTCCCCTGGGACGAGTTCGAAAGGCGCGCGGCCGAACCGGACTTCGAACCCGCCGGCCTCGTGATCGAGACCTTCGGCTGCCGGCTCCCCGACGCCTACGACGAGGCGCTCGCGAAGAAGCGCGCGACGGCCCTTGCCGCCGGCCGCCGGCCGCCCTTCTACTTCAACCTCGACTACCTCTCGGCGGAGGACTGGGTCGAGGAGAGCCACGACGTGATCGGTCTCCATCCGCGCCTCGACCTCCCGAAGCTCTGGTTCTTCCCGGGCTTCACGTCCCGCACGGGCGGCCTCGTGATCGAGGACGACTACGAAGAGAAGCGCCGCGCCGGCATCGCGCGCCGCGGCGAATTCCTCGCCTCCCTCGGTCTCGAGGCGGAGCGCTTCACCACGTTCGTCTTCTGCTACCCGACGAACGCCCTCGAGGTGCTCGCACAGGGGCTTGCGCTCACCGAGCGCCCGAGAAACATCCTCCTCGCTCCGGGCGCGGCGGGCGACGTCGTTGAAGCGCGCCTCCGTGCGCTTGACCCCGATGGGCGGCGCGTGCGCACGGTGCGCACGCCCTTCCTCCCGCAGACGGAGTTCGACCAGCTGCTCTGGTCGAGCGACGCCGTCGTGATCCGCGGCGAAGACAGCTTCGTGCGCGCGCAGCTCTCGGGCACCCCGCTCCTCTGGTCCACCTACCCGACCGAAGACCATGCGCACCGCGTGAAGCTCGACGCCTGGCTCGAGCGCTTCACGAAGCGCTTCGACGACGCCGGCGCCGCCGGCCGGTACCGCCGCACGGCCGACGACTGGCTCGAAGGGACGCTCCCGCCCGAGGCGCTCTCCGCCTTCCTTGAGGACGCCCTGCTCTGGCGTCAGGCCTTTGAATCCTGGCGCATTGAACTCCTCCAAAACGGTGATCTCGGACGCCGGATGCTCGAGCGCGCTGCTCGAGGTCTCTGAAAATTTCAAAAATTTCGGAAGCTTGCGGGCGCACTAGCCGTCCGCCCTCGAGATTTGATACAATACCCCGCTTAAATGATTTTTTGTCCTTGCGCACTCTCGAGCAGGAAGCGTCGAGGACTCGCTCGCAAACTCTGCATTAGAGGAACATTTCCCAAATGAAAACCGCACAGGAACTGCGCGTCGGCAATGTCTTCATGGTCGGCAAGGATCCCATGGTCGTTGTGAAGGCTGAATACTCCAAGGGCGGCCGCGGCGCCTCCACCGTCAAGATGAAGATGAAGAATCTTCTGACGAACGCCACGACGGAAACCGTCTTCCGCGCTGACGACAAGTTCGAAGACCTCGTGCTCGACCGCAAGGAAGTCAACTACTCCTACTTCGCTGATCCGCACTACGTGTGGATGGACGGCGAGTACAACCAGTACGAAGTCGACGCCGACGTGATGGCCGAAGCCCTCAAGTATCTCGAGGACAACATGCCCGCCGAATGCGTCTTCTACGACGGCCGTCCCATCTCGATCGAACTCCCGACGATCCTCGTCCGCGAAGTCGTCTACACCGAGCCCGCCGTCAAGGGCGACACCTCCGGCAAGGTCATGAAGCCCGCCAAGCTCGCCACCGGCTATGAGCTCCAGGTTCCGGCCTTCGTCAACACCGGCGACAAGATCGAAATCGACACCCGTACGGGTGAGTACCGCAACCGCGTCAAGTAATCGACGCCGGTTCTGGAAGCGGGCGGGAGACCGCCCGTTCTCCGCGGAGAAAAGGACCCGACGGCGCGAGCCGGCCGGGTCTTTTTTTCGCTCCCCCTGCGCGCTTCACCGAAGCAGTGCAGGACGAACGGCATTTGATGACAGGGGACTTCCATGGACATCGTCAAGGACAACGCCATGTACATGCGCATCGCCCACATAGCGGCGGAGCGCAGCTATGCGAAGCGGCTCAAGGTGGGCTGCGTCATCGTCAAGAACCACTCGATCATCTCGTTCGGCTGGAACGGCATGCCGACGGGGTACGACAACTGCTGCGAGATGGAGGTGGACGGCAAGCTCGTCACCCGTCCGGAAGTGCAGCACGCGGAGCTCAACGCCATCGCGAAGCTCGCCGAAAACGGCTACTCCTCAAAGGGCGCGGCGATCTTCATCACGCACAGTCCCTGCATCCACTGCGCACTCCTCATCCAGAAGTGCGGCATCTCGCAGGTCTTCTACCACGAGCTCTACCGCAGCCGCGAGGGTCTCGAGTTCCTCGAGCGTGCAGGGATTGAGGTGACGCAGCTTTAAGGGAGGCTTCGTGCATACGTGTGGGCAAATGAGCTCCTGAGAAGCCTCTTCTCCAAAGCCTGGCCCGAGCACCAACGAGCGCGAGCTGACTCAGCAACCCACGAACCAGACGAATGGGCTAAAAACGAAGAACGGGCCTTGCGGCGGTGAGGAAGAAAGAAAAGAGGCGTGCTCCGGGAAGGACGCGCGCCTCTTGACGGGCGGATCAGCAAGCGAAGCCGTCCGGAGGACGGCTTCGTCATGAGAATCGATCAGCGGTCGCCGCGGTCGAGCACGACGGGAACCGAGTGCCAGAAACTGCAGTGGTGCAGGTCTGCAAAGTACGAGGCGGGGACGGTCTGGCTCTTGCCGTTGAGTCGAAGTGCCATCATGGCGCCTTCGCCTTCAAAAGGCTTCCAGACAGGGAGGCCTTCGCCGTTCGGGTTCTGGTGCTTGACGAAGTTGCCCCAGTAGGCGCGCATCTGACGTGCAAGCGCACGCTGCTCGTCCGTCATGCGGACGGAGCGCGGCAGGTACTGGCCCGCATCCGGAAAGAGATAGGTGAGCTCGGCCGCGTGGCTCGCGGCATTGTCGTAGCCTTTGTGGCGGCTCGGAGACGTTGGCACGGTGGAGTCTTCGAAAGTGTAGATCCAGGGCGCCGAGGCGCCGGTTTTGGCCATTGCTTCGGCGAGCGTCAGGTTGGTGCAGCCGCCCAGGCCGCGCATGCCGCTGTCGGTGATGAAGTCGCCGATCGTGTATTCAAGCGCGTATTGGCCTTCGTGCTTCTTCGGATCGTAGATCTTCAGAGCTTCGACGGCGTTCTGTTCGCCCACGAGCTTGACGACCCAGGCCTTGTAGTCGGGATACTTCCAGCCTACATAGGCGGCGCCGGCGGAGCGGCCCTCCTCCTTGTTGGAGCCGGAGAGCACCGGAACCTTGATCCAGTTGCCTTTGGCGATTTCGCTCACGGCGCTCGTTTCGGAAACGGGATTCCAGCCTCCGACCGCGGCGCTGGCGACGGCCAGCTTGTCGGTCGGGAGCTTTCTCAGGCAGGCCAGCGGATCAGCTTCGCCGGCGCAACCAGTAAGCATGAGGAACTTGTCGGAGCGCTCCTTGGCCTGCTTGGGCGAGTCGACGTCGTGAATGCAGTCCTCGCTCTGAAGAACGACGCCCGCCACGAGGCCCTTCGACTTCGGATCAACGAGGATTCGGCAGGCGTTGGTCGAGCCCGCGGATTCGGTTACTAGCGTGACCTTGTCGGGATTGCCGCCGAAGGCCGCGGCGTTGCGCTTCACCCATGCAAGCGCGGCCTGCGTGTCGGTGATGCCGAAGTTGCCGGCGGACGAATCCATGCCGGGAAGATTCAAAAAGCCGAAGGCGCCGAGACGGTACTGGACCGTCATGACGATGATGCCGTTTTCGGCGGCGAGGCGCGCGCCGTCATGCTCGCTGGCGTTGCCGCCCGTATTGCCGCCGCCATGTGCATAAACGGCGACCGGGAGATTGGCGTCGGCCGCGGTGCCGGCGGGCCTGTAGATGTTCACGTAGAGGCAGTCTTCGCTGCCCTGGCCCTTCTGCTTGCAGGGCTGCGGAGCGGTGTCGGCCTGACGGATGCCCCGCCACGCGGCGGCGGGCTTGGCGGAAGCCCAGCGGTTCTGGCCGACCGGGGCGGCCGCGTAGGGGACGCCGAGGAAGACGTCCACTCGGGCGTCCGTGCCCGGGACGGTTTTCACGAAGCCCGTGAGGTCGCCGGATTCAACACGGACGACATCGGCCTGAGCGGCCGCGGCCACGGAGCAGGCGCCCGCGAGGACGAGCGCTGTGACGAGAGGAGTGCGTTGGAAAAGCATGGCTGTTCTCCTTTTAGCAAAACAGCTTTTGTTGGCTTGATGACATTGCGGGCGGGAATTCTGGTCCGACCCGCCCGCAATGGGTTGTGCGCGGCTTGTTATTTGATCTTCTTCAGCCACATGGAGAGATCGGTGCGGAAGTTGTCGCCGTCCGGGAAGTCGGCGGAGGATTTGGCGCCCCAGCCGTGGTTGCCCGATTCATATACGTGAAGCGTGACGGGACGGGCGTTTTCGATCATGGCGCGTGCGTAGCGCATGGAGCCGAGGCTGCCGGCATATTCATCCCCGGCGGACACGGCGAGGAAGGCGGGCGGCGTCGTGAGCGAAACATGCTTGTAGGCCGAGAACGTCGTGTCGTACTTCACGGAGCGGGCAGGCCCGATGAGATTGTTGCGGCAGGAGCTCTTGGGCTGGGATTCCTCCTGCATCATCGTGATGTTCGGATAGACGAGAACCGAGAAGTCGGGGCAGGCGGCGCCCTTGCAGGAGACGCTCGACATGGCGGCCAGGTGCCCGCCGGCACTCGCACCCATCACGCCGACGGTGTGCAGGTTGTACTTGCCGAAGAGCGAGCGAACGGTTTCAACAGCCTTGTTGGCATCTGCGAGTGGCACTTCCGGGTTGCCCTTCGGAAGACGATACTTGAGCACGAACGTCGTGAAGCCCTGGGAGTGGAAGAACGGAACGAAGCTCTTTTCAATGGTGCTCATCGACAGATTGCCGTAGCCGCCGCCCGGAATGACGATGACGGCCTTGCCGTTGGGATTGGCCGGAGCCGAGACCTCAAGGCGGGCGCGCGTGACGTTGAAGATGGAACCCTGGGCGTTCGTTTCCTCGGCGGCCGTGATGGTGCTCTTGTTGGGAGCGCCTTCGGGCCAGAGTTCGATGACGTCGGCCGCCTGAGCGGAGCAGGCCACCGCTGCGAGGACGGCGGCGGTCATGTGAGCGATTTTGTGCATTGCGTTTCTCCTTTTCAGGGCACTGCCATAAATCTAATACGGCTTCCGTGAGGTGAAGAACCTCATCGACTTGGTGATGCTCGTCTGCTCGAACCTGAGGATTCCTCTTGGACATCGAGAGGGCAGAGATGGCAAGAAGCGCTCAGAACATTTGAAACGGTATTCCCCCAGGGCTACCCACAACTATGCCTGAAGAGCCGTTTTATCCGATGCCGGAGGGAAGGATCGTCTCCCTTGTCCGGGCGTCGAAGGC
>NZ_DAVZJY010000163.1:0-5638 GCF_052272535.1 Sutterella sp.
GAATCACGCGGCCCCCTCCGGCTTTCCGGTCTCTTTCGTCCGTCCGGACGCTTCAGGCTCCTCGCGCGCGGCGATCGCTGCGGCCGCGGTCTTGAAGCGGTCGCTGCGCTCGGCGTAGTCGCGGAACATGTCCCAGGACGCGCAGGCGGGCGAGAGGAGGATCTGGTCGCCCGGAGCGCTCGTGCTCCAGAGCCACTCGACCGCGTCTTCGAGCGTCGCGAAGCGCTCCATGGCCATCGCGTCGTCCGCAATCGCCCGGCCGATCGCTTCGGCGTCCCGGCCGATCAGCGCGGCGGCGGCGACGCGGCCCTTGAGCACCTCGGCCAAGGGCGTGAAGTCCTGCCCCTTGCCGTCGCCGCCGAGCAGAATGCGGATGGGCCGGCCCTGAGCGGCGAGCCCCCTGACGGCGGCGGCCACCGCCCCGACGTTCGTGCCCTTGGAGTCGTCGATGAAGTCGCGCCCCGCCACGGTGCGCACAAGCTCGACGCGGTGGGGTTCGCCCCGGTAGGTGCGCAGCACCCCGACGGCGACCAGCCGGTCGATGCCGACGGCGGCCGTGAGCGCGAGCGCGGCGAGCGCGTTCATCGCGTTGTGGCGGCCGCGGATCAGCAGCTCTCCTTCGGGGAGGTAGAGGATCTCCACCTCCATCTCGTCCATCGAGGCGAGCCACAGGCCCTGCGAGGCGTGCGCGGCGAGTTCGAGCCCGAATTCACCCGGGTGCTTCGGGCGCGAGGCGCCGAAGGTGCGCAGGAGCTTCGGGTCTTCCAGATCCTCCGTCGTCATCGCGAGCGCAAGCGCGTCCTCGCGGTTTCCGACGCGCACGGTGTCCTTCGAGAAGATCCGCGCCTTGGCGCGGGCGTAGGCCTCCATCGAGCCGTGCCAGTCGATGTGGTCCTCGGTGATGTTGAGGAGCGCCGCGGCGTCGCAGTAGAGCGTGTGCGTCGTGTCGAGCTGGAAACTCGAGAGTTCGAGCACCCAGAGGTCGGGGAGCGTCCCGGCGGCCTCGGCCTTCTCGAGCTCGAAGAGCGCGTTGGGCCCGATGTTGCCCGCCGCGATGGTCGAGCGCCCGGACGCCTCGCCGATCTTCGCCGTGAGGGTCGTGGTGGTGGTCTTGCCGTTCGTGCCGGTCACGCCGATCACGGCGGGCTTGTACCCGCTCGTGCGGCCGAGGTGCGCGAGGTGCTGCGCGAAGAGCTCGATCTCGCCCGCAACGGGGACGTTCTTCGCGCGCGCGTCGCCCGCGAGCGCCGCCGCGGGTCCGTGCCAGGGCGAAATGCCCGGCGACATCACGAGGAGGTCCGTGCCGGGGGGAAGCGCTGCGGGGAGCCCCCCGAGCGTCACCTCGACGGCGGGGTTCTGCGCGCGCCAGTCGTCGAGTCCCGCGACCGCGGCGCGGGTGTCGGCGGCCGCGACCCGCCAGCCGCGGCGCGCGAGATATGCGGCCGAGACGCGCCCCGAGGCGCCCAGACCCGCGACGAAGGCGCGGCGGCCCGCCCCTTCGGCGGCGTTGAGTTCAATGTAGCCCTGATCGGCTTCCTTCAGCATGACTTGGCTCCAGCGCCGGAGGCGCTGCGCACTCCGGCGAAAAAAACTTCTCTTCCTTCCTTTGCGGATCAGCGGATCTTGAGGGTCGCGAGGCCGATCAGCACGAGGATGAAGGTGATGATCCAGAAGCGGGTGACGACCTGCGTCTCCTGCCAGCCCTTGAGTTCAAAGTGGTGGTGGATGGGCGCCATCAGAAAGATGCGCTTGCCGTGGGAGAGCCGGAAGTACGTGGTCTGGATCATGACCGAAAGGGTCTCGACGACGAAGACGCCGCCCATCACGGCGAGGACGAGCTCCTGGCGCGTGACGACCGCCATGGTGCCGAGGCACCCGCCCAAGGCGAGCGCGCCCACGTCGCCCATGAAGACCTGCGCGGGGTGGGCGTTGAACCAGAGGAAGGCGAGGCCGGCGCCCGCAAGAGCGCCGGCGATCACAACGAGCTCGCCCGCCCCGGGAATGAAGGGGAAGATCAGATAGGCCGAGAAGTCCGGACGCCCCACGACGTAGGCGAAGACGCCGAGCGCCATGCCGACGAGAACCGTCGGGAGGATGGCGAGGCCGTCGAGGCCGTCCGTGAGGTTCACCGCGTTGCTCGAGCCGACGATCACGACGTAGGTGAAGACGAGGAAGCCGATCAGCCCGAAGGGGAGCGCGACGTCCTTGAAGCACGGGATGAGGAGGTGGATGTTGGGCGAGAGGTCGAGCGGGAAGCGCGCGTCGTACCACTTCGCCACCGCTTCGGCGAAGGTGCCGCCCGGCTCCACCGAGAGCGCGAGCGCGAGGTAGAAGGCCGCGGCGAAGCCGATCACCGACTGCCAGGCGAACTTCTCCTTCGCGCTCATGCCGCGCGGATTGTGGTGCACGACCTTGCGGTAGTCGTCGATCCAGCCGATCGCGCCGTAGCCCAGAGTGACGAAGAGCACAACCCAGATGAAGCGGTTCGAGAGGTCCGCCCAGAGCAGCGTCGAGACGGTGATCGCGAAGAGGATGAGGGCGCCGCCCATCGTGGGCGTGCCGTCCTTCACGAGGTGCGTCTTCGGGCCGTTCGTGCGCACGGCCTGCCCGAAGTGGAGTTTTTTGAGTTCGCGGATCATCCAGGGCCCGAAGGCGAAGCCGATCACGAGGGCGGTGAGGCACGCGAGGAGTGCGCGCAGCGTGAGGTAGTTGAAGACCCCGAAGCCCGACCAGCTCGTCGAGAGCGAACGGAAAAGTTCAAGAAGCATGATGGAGTTGACTTCGAATCAATGAAAAAACCGGTGTCCCGACGTCCTTTAGAGCGCCTTGAGCGCCTTCACCACGTCGGCGAAGCCCGATGAATGGCTCGCCTTCACGACGACCACGGCGCCCGCGAGCGGCAGTTCGGCGAGGCGCGCGACGAGCTCGGCGCGCGAGGCGAACCAGCACCCGGAGGCGCCCTCGGACTTCGCCGCTTCGAAGGCCTCGGCGGCGTGCTTCGCGTGCGCACCCGTAGTCCAGAAGCGCTCGACGCCGGCCGCGGCCGCCGCGCGGCCCACTTCGGCGTGCCAGCGCTCGGACGCGCCGCCCAATTCGGCCATGTCGCCGAAGATGAAGATCCGGGGCGCGGGCTCGGCGGCGAGCATCCGCACCGAGGCGAGCGCGCTGTCGGGATTGCAGTTGTAGGCGTCGTCCACGAGCGTGAAGGTCCCGCGGGCGCTCTCGACCGTGGTGCGCTCGCCGCGGCCGGCGAGCGCACGGAAGCCGGCAAGCGCCGTGAGTGCCTGATCGGAGTCGATCCCGAGCGCGAGCGCACCCGTGAAGACCGCGAGGGCGTTCCTCGCGTTGTGCGCGCCCGCAATCGAGAGGCGCGTGCGACGCTCCTCTGCGCAAACGCGCACGAGAAGCTCCCCGTCGGGGAGCAGTTCCCCCACGACGTCGGCCGGAACGTCCTTCGTCATCGACCAGGTGAGGAGGCGCGCGCCGCGCGCCGCGGCGATCGAGCGCCAGACGCGCGTGCCCGGGTCGTCGGCGGGAATCACGGCGCCGCCCCCTTCGGGGAGCGCGGCGATGAGCATGCCGTTCTCCCAGGCCGTCTCCTCGACCGAGGCGAGGTGCTCCTGGTGCTCGCGCTGCGCGTTGGTGAGGATCACGAGGTCGGGGCGGATCAGGTCCGCCAACGCCCCCATTTCGCCCGGGTGGTTCATGCCGGCCTCAACCACGGCGGCGGAATGCGCCGCCGAGAGGCCGAGGAGCGTCTGCGGCACGCCCACGTCGTTGTTGAAGTTCCCCGCGGTCGCGTGCACGTGCCGCTCGCCGAAGCGGGCGCGCAGCACCGCCGCGGTCATCTGCGTCACGGTGGTCTTGCCGTTGCTGCCGCCCACGGCAACGACGGGGACCGTGAAGCCGAGGCGCCACGCACGGGCGATGCGCCCGAAGGCGCGCCGGGAGCTCGCGGCGACGAGCTGCGCGACGTCGCCCGCACCTTCGACCGGACGCTCGACGACGAGTGCGGCTGCGCCGGCCTTGGCCGCGGCTGCGGCGAAGTCGTGGCCGTCGAAGCGCTCGCCAGGGAGCGCGACGAAGACCGACCCCGCGCGCACGGCGCGCGAGTCGGTGGTGACCGTCGTCCACGTCGTCCTGAGCGCCGCGAGGCCGCCCCGGGCGCAGACGAGTTCCGCGCCCAGAGCCTCGACGAGGCGGGCGAGCGTTTTTTCCTGATGCATGGGCGTCTCCACGTGGGGCTACTCGCCGCGGGCGTCGCGGATGCGCCGCTCGTTGAAGGCTTCGCGCAGCACCTCCGCGTCGAGGAAGTGGTGCGGGCCGTCCTTGAGGATCTGTTCGCTCTCGTGACCCTTGCCCGCGACGAGCACGACGTCGTGCGGATCGGCCGCGAGCACCGCCGCGTGGATCGCCTCGCGGCGGTCCGTGACGATGCGCACGTTCCGGGCGCCCGGGCACCCGGCCGCAATCGCCTCGACGATCGCCTGCGGGTCTTCGCTTCTCGGGTTGTCGCTCGTGATCACCACTTCGTCGGAATGTTCGGCCGCAACGGCGCCCATCATCGGGCGCTTGCCCGGATCGCGGTCGCCGCCGCACCCGAAGACCGTCCAGAGGCGTCCGCCGCGGGCGCGCGCGTTGGGCAGCAGGCTCGTGACCGCCTTCTCGAGCGCGTCGGGCGTGTGACCGTAGTCGACGACGCCGAGCGGCATCCCTTCGGCCTCGACCATCTGCATGCGGCCCGGAGGCGGCACGAGGGTCTCGAGGTGCGGAAGGACCGCCTCGAGCGGGTGCCCGAGGGCGAGCACGGCCGCGAGCGCCTCGAGCGCGTTGTCCACGTTGAAGAGCCCGATCGCCGGGAGGTGGAGGACGCGCTCGACGCCGTCCACGCTGAGGATGAAGCCCGTGCCGCGCCCGGTGGGCGCGATGCGGTGCGCGTCGAGGAAGTGCGCGCACCCGTGCTTTTGGGCGAACGCCTCCGCCGCGCCTTCGCGGCCTGTCGCCCAGACGGCCGCGCCGTGGGCGCGCGCCGTCGCGGCGAAGCGCTCCGACACGGGGTCGCCCGCGTTCACCACGGCGCTTTCCAGACCGGGCCAGGTGAAGAGGATCTCCTTCGCCGCAGCGTACGCCTCCATCGTGTGGTGGTAGTCGAGGTGGTCGCGCGTGAGGTTCGTGAAGACGCCGACGCGGAAGTGCGACCCGGTCATGCGGCCCTGCTCGAGCCCCACCGAGCTCGCCTCGATCGCGAAGGCGCGCGCGCCCTTGGCGAGGACCTCGGCGTAGATGCTCTGCAGCGACGGGGCGTCGGGGGTCGTGAGGTGGGGCGAGGGAATCTTCTCCCCTTCCAGGAAGACGCCGACGGTGCCGATCACAGCCGTGGGGAGGCCGAGCTTCCCGAGAAGCTCGCTCACCCAGAAGGTGGTGGTGGTCTTGCCGTTCGTGCCCGTCACCGCGACGCCCGCCATCTTCGCCGACGGGTCGCCGTAGAAGGCCGAGGCGATGGCGCCGAGGCGCTCCGAGAGGTGCTCGACCCCGAGGGAGGCGACCGGGTGGTGCGCGGCGGGCGAAGTCTCGCGGGCGTCGCCCGTCTCGTAGATCACGCCGGCGGCGCCGCGGGCGGCCGCGACGCGGATGAAGC
>NZ_DAVZJY010000164.1:0-5584 GCF_052272535.1 Sutterella sp.
AGCAGACATCCTCTGCATCACCGAAGACCAGGTCAAGGTGAACATCTTCAGGGCCTGCTCCCGCGCCTGCGGTCGCCTCGCTCGGCATGCCCGAGGATCTCGCGCAGAAAATCCTCACGGCCGACTGGGAGACGCTCGCGAAGATGGCCGAGGACTGCCGCTGCTGCGCCATGGCCTCGACCCGGCAGCACGTGGTGTTCGCGCAGGGCGCGCCCGGCCCGAAGCTCGTCGTCATCGGCGAGGCGCCGGGCGCCGAAGAGGACCTCCAGGGCCTTCCCTTCGTCGGGAAGTCCGGACAGCTCCTCACGGCGATGCTTGACGCCCTCAACATCGTGCGCGGCCGCGACGCGGTGGTCCTCAACGTCCTCAAGTGCCGGCCGCCGCGCAACCGCAATCCCGAGCCCGCGGAGATCACCTGCTGCGGGCATTGGCTCAGGCGCCAGTTGGAGCTCCTCGCCCCCGACGTGCTCTTTCTCGTCGGGCGCTTCGCGATCGAGGCGGTGCTCCATCCGGGGGAGGGCTTCTCGATCGGCCGCATGCGCGGGCGCGTGCATGACGCTGAGGTCGCCGGCCGCCGGATTCCCGCGGTCGCGACCTACCATCCCTCGTACCTCCTGCGTTCGCCCGATGAGAAGGCGAAGGCCTGGGAGGACCTTGTGCTCCTGCGGCACGTCATGACTGAGGCCGGCATCGCTCTCGCGCCGCGCGAAAAGCGCTGGAACTGACGGAGAGCAGGCGCCCGCAATACGCCGTTTGGCGAGTGCGCGGACGCACTTCCTTTCGGCCGTCCGCATGAGGCGGCGCAGGGCGCCTGCGTGTAGTCTGCGTCTTCCGCAAGGAGAACGGACCCGCACGCCGCGGGATGATTCACCTCATTCATTTTTGAACCATGTCGCAAACTGAAACGACGCCCGACGCCTACGACCGGGCGCTCGAGCGCTGCTCGCGCGAAGCGGCTGCCACGCTCGCGGCGGCCGTCGCTACCACGGTCTTCTTCTGGGGAGCGCTCTTACTCACCGCCGGGAGCACCGCGCGGTTCTTCGGCCTCCCGCTCTGGTTCCTCGCCTCCGTCGTGGGCGGGTACTTCTTCTCGATCGCGGCGGTGCTCTGGATCGTGAAGCGCGTCTTCCGCGACGTGCCGCTCGACCTCAAGCCCGACGACTCCGGGGAGGCCGCGCGATGACCGACCGCATCCTCATCTTTCTCCCGCTCGCGGTCTTCTTCCTCGCGCTCGTCCTGACGACCGTCTGGACGGAGCGCACGAAGAGTCGCCGGCTTGAAGCCGGTCCGGGGTTCGTGAACGAATACTTCCTGGGCAGCCGGAGCCTTTCGGGGTTCGTGCTCGCGATGACGCTGATCGCCACCTACGGCTCGGTCTCCTCCTTCGTCTCGGGCCCGGGCATCGCCTGGAAGCTCGGCCTCGGCTGGGTGGTTTTCGCCGCCCCGCAGATCATCACGGGCTTCCTCGTCCTCGGGCTCCTCGGCAAGAAGATGGCCCTCGTCTCGCGCGCGGCGGGCGCGATCACGGTGACGGGGCTCCTCGAGAAGCGCTTCGGGAGCCCCGCGCTCACGGTGCTCCTTTCCGTTGCGCTCCTCGTCTTCTTCTGCGCGATGATGACCGGACAGTTCATCGGGGGCGCGGCGATCTTCGCCGAGGCCGCGGGCATTTCGCCCACGACGGGGCTCCTCCTCTTCGGGCTCCTCACGGTCTTCTACACGGCCTTCGGGGGCTTCCGCGCCGTCGCCTGGACCGATACGGTCTGCGCCGTTCTGATGCTGGTCGGCATGGTGATGCTCGGGGGCTCGATTCTCGACGAAGCGGGGGGCCTCACCGCGGCGATGGAGCGCGCGGCCGCGGCCGGGCTCGCCGATCCGGCCGCCGACCTCGCAACGAGCTCGATGCTCTCGCCCAACGCGGGCGGGGCGCTTCCCTGGACGCTACTCTTCTCGACTTGGATCCTCGTTGGGTTCGGCACCGCGGGGCTGCCGCAGTCGGCCGTGCGCTGCATGAGCTACCGCGCCTCGCCCGACCTCCATCGGGCGATGGTAGTGAGCACCGTCGTCTGCGGCGCGCTGATGGTGGGCGTCACCACGGTGGGCGTTTTGGCGCGCGGCCTGCCCGAGCTCGATCTCGGCGGGGCGTCAACCGACCACCTCGTGCCGCGCCTCATCACCGAGCACCTCACGCCGCTTGAAGCGGGCGTCACGCTGATCGGCCCCCTGGCCGCGACCATGTCCACGGTGAGTTCGCTTCTCATCGCCGCCTCGTCGGCCGTCGTAAAGGACCTTCTCCTCACGGTGAAGCCTGACTGGGCGGGGCGGGACCTGCTGCTGCTGCGGATCTCGCGCGCCGCGACGCTGCTGCTCGGCCTGGTCTCGATGCTCTTTGCCATCCATCCGGCCGACCTCATCGCCTGGATCAATTTGGGCGCCTTCGGCGGGCTTGAGCTCGCGTTCCTCCTCCCCCTCGCGGGCGGCCTCTACTGGCGCCGCGCGACGGCCGCGGGATGCCTTGTCTCGATCCTCGCGAGCCTCGCCCTCTACGCCTTCATCCTCATCGCGAAGCCCGACATCGCGGGCTTCCATGCGGTCGTGCCGGCCTTCGCCGCTGCCGCGGCGCTCTTCGTGGGCGTGAGCCTCGTGACGAGGCAGCACCCGCGCGCGGAGCTCCGCTGGTTCTTCCCGCGGCGCTGAAAGAGGGGACTGCGCTACTCCTCGAGGCTCCGCGCGATCTGCTCGAGGCATGCGCTCGAGGAAACTCAGCTCCTCCTCGGGGCTCTCCATGGTGTAGATCGGCACCACCCGCGCGCCCGCCTCCGCGGCGAGCGTGCGGCTCGCGGTCAAACTCTTCGGGGATCTCTCCGGGGGCGAGCGGCAGCGGGTGCTGCTCGCCCGGGCGCTCGCGGGCGGGCTCGACCATCGCGATCTGCTCCTTCTCGACGAGGCGGACGCGGGCGTAGACGCCGCCGGGCGGAGCTGGTTCTGGGACCTTCTCATTGAACTCAACCGCAGCCGCGGCCTCACGATCCTCGCCGTCGAACGCGACCTCGAGGCCGTACGGCGGGCGGGCACCGCGGTGCTTGCGCTCGACCGTACGAGAGCAAAGTACCTCCCAGCGGGCGCGCCGGCGGACTTCACCGCAGCGGCGACCGTCCGGGACCTACCGGAGGAGGCTCGAGAACCTGCGCCAACGAGGGGCTCGTGCGCCGCTTCGTCCTCGACCGCGCGAAGGCCGGGGCCACGTCCGGCGGGAAGCCCGCCGCCTGACGCCCCGTCAAGCCGGCCTTCTCAAATGGAAACACCGCCCCCGGCCCGAAGGTCTGAGGCGGCGTTTTGCGCATTTGCGGCCCCGTCGTCAGGCGCGGGTCGCGGCCTTCATTTCGGCGGTGAAGGCCGTGAGGGCCTCCTCCATCCGCTTCGGGTCGCCGAGGTTCGCCTCGATCAGCTTCGTGACGGCCGAGCCCGCGATCGCGCCCGAGGCGCCCGCCTTGATCGCCGCGCGCACGTGTTCGGGGCGCGAGATGCCGAAGCCGAGAAGGAGCGGCGCGGCTCCGGCGGCCCGCAGCGTCTCAATCTCCTTCACCGAAGGCGTTCCCGCGGCGCGGTCCGTGCCGGTGATGCCGACGCGCGAGAGCAGGTACACGTAGCCCGTGGAGCGCTTCGCCACCTTGCCGAGGAGCGCTTCCGAGGCGTTCGGAGGTGCGAGCGCGATGAGGTGCAGCCCCGCGGCGCGGGCCGCCTCGTCCCATTCGGGCTCGAGCTCACGCATCGCGATCGGGACGTCCGGGATGAGGACGGCGTCGGCGCCCGCGGCCTTTGCCGCGCGCAAGAAGTTCTCCAATCCGGGCGCCACCGTGAGGTTCACGTAGAGCATCAGGGAGATCGGAAGGTCGGGGTGCTTTTCGCGCACGCCCTTCACGAGGGCAAGGCACTTCGCGGTCGTGGAGCCCGCGGCGAGCGCGCGGCCCGCGGAAGCCTCGATCACCGGGCCGTCGGCGCACGGGTCCGAGAAGGGAATGCCGAGCTCGAGCGCGTCGGCGCCGCCCGTGATGAGGGATTCAAGGACCCGGGCGGAAAGCTCCGGCGTCGGGTCGCAGAGGTTGACGAAGGGGACGAAGGCGCCTTCGTGGTGAAGGGCGAGGCGCTCGAAGAGCGCGGCGAAGCGGTCGGGTTGAGTCATGGGAGTTCTCTTGTCTGGTGCGTGAATCAGGCGAGGAGTTGCTCGGCGGCGTCCGGAGCGAGCCGCCCGTTCGTGAAGAGACCGTCGGCTTCGAGCCGTTGGCTCACCTGGAAGATGTCCTTGTCGCCGCGCCCGGAGAGGTTGACGATGAGCTTCTGCTCCTTGTCGGGATTCTCGCGGGCGAGCTTCAGAGCGTAGGCGAGGGCGTGGGCGCTCTCGAGCGCCGGGATGATGCCTTCGCGGCGCGAGAGCTCGATGAAGGCCGAGAGCGCCTCGCGGTCGGTGGCGCTGCGGTATTGCGCGCGCCCGATCTCCTGGAGGTAGGCGTGCTCGGGGCCGACCGAGGGAAAGTCGAGGCCCGCGGAAATGGAGAAGCTCTCCTCGATCTGGCCTTCCGGGGTCTGCATGTTGAGCGAGCGCGCGCCGAAGAAGATTCCGGGGACGCCCTTTTCGAGCGTCGCGCCGTGGTCGGGCGTGTCGAGGCCCCGGCCGGCGGGTTCGACGCCGATGAGCTTCACTTCCTTGAAGGGCACGAAGTCCGTGAAGAGGCCGATTGCGTTCGATCCTCCGCCCACGCAGGCGATGACGGCGTCGGGGAGGCCTCCTTCGAATTCGCGGAACTGCGCGCGCGCCTCTTCGCCGATCACCTTCTGGAACTCGCGCACGATCGTCGGGAAGGGATGCGGACCCGCGGCGGTGCCGAGCATGTAGTGCGTGTCGGCGAAGCTCCCCGCCCAGTCGCGCAGCGCCGCGTTGCACGCTTCCTTCAGGGTCCCGCGGCCCGCGGTGACGGGACGCACTTCGGCGCCCATGAGCTCCATGCGGAAGACGTTGGGCTTCTGGCGCTCGACGTCCTTCGCGCCCATGTAGACCACGCACTCAAACCCGAGGAGCGCGCAGGCGAGCGCCGTCGCGACGCCGTGCTGGCCCGCGCCCGTCTCGGCGATGATGCGGTGCTTGCCCATGCGGCGCGCGAGGAGCGCCTGGCCGAGCACCTGGTTCGTCTTGTGCGCGCCCCCGTGCATCAGGTCCTCGCGCTTGAGGTAGATCGTGGTCTTCGTGCCCGCGGTGAGGTTGCGGCACTTCGTGAGGGGGGTCGGCCGTCCGCCGTAGTTGACGAGGAGGCCGCGGAGCTCCGCCTTGAAGGCGTCGTCGTCGCGCGCTTCGATGAAGGCCTCCTCCAACTGGTCGAGGGCCGGAATGAGGACTTCGGGGACGAACTGACCGCCGAAGCGGCCGAAGTAGGGGTTGAGCTTCATGATGTGTTCTCTGCTTGAAATGGGGGTGGAGTCCGTTGGGCGCTGCGGGTCTCAGGCGGGAATGGCGCGCAGCGCCCGGAAGGCCGCCTGAAGGAGCGCCTTCGACTTGACGCCGGGGGCGGATTCGACGCCGGAATTGAGGTCC
>NZ_DAVZJY010000165.1:0-5569 GCF_052272535.1 Sutterella sp.
GCCCGCCGGCCGCCCTTTTTCGCATCTCCCTCATTTCCGCACCCGGAAGGAGCCGCCCGTCATGGCCTTCGAACTCGACCCCAAGATCATCTCCGACGTCGTCGAAGGGTTCCGCAGCGCCCGCACGCACCTCGCAGAGGAGTGGCGCGCCCGCCGCGACTGCCGCGCCTACCTCTCGGCCCACAGCACCGCGCTCGACGACGCCGTGACGACCCTCGCGCGCGCGGCGGCGCTTCCCGAAGAGCGCATCGCGCTCGCTGCGGTCGGGGGATTCGGGCGCCGCGAGCTCTTCCCCCACTCCGACATCGACCTGCTCGTGCTGCTCGAGGACGAGGCCGGGAAGGACGACGCGCTGGGCGAGCGGATCTCGGGGTTCCTCGCTGCGCTCTGGGAGCTCGGTCTCACGGTGGGGGCGGCCGTGCGCACGCGCAGCGACTACACCACGGAGGCGGCGGGCGACGTTTCGATCGCCACCACGTACCTCGAGAGCCGCCTGCTCCTCGGTTCGGAATCCCTCTACAAGGGCGCGCGCGACGACTTCTTCGCGGGGCTCGACGCCCGGGCCTTCTTCCGCGACAAGATGCTCGAACTCAAGCGCCGCCACCAGAAGTTCGAGGACACGCCGTATTCACTCGAACCGAACCTCAAGGAGTCCCCCGGGGGGCTGCGCGACCTGCAGGTCTTCCTCTGGTGCGCCAAGGCCGCGGGGCTCGCCGAGAGCGTCGCCGAAATGAAGACCGCGGACCTCATCACCGAGCGCGAGATGCACACGATCGAGCAGTGCTTCCGCTTCCTCGACAACCTGCGCGTGGAGCTTCACCTCCTCACGAACCGCGACGAGAACCGGCTCCTCTTCGACGTGCAGGAGGCACTCGCCGCCCGGCTCGGGTACCGCGCCACGGGCCTCATGCGCGGCTCCGAAGCCCTCATGAAGCGCTACTACTGGAACGCGAAGTCGGTGGTGCAGATGTCGATCATCCAGCTCCAGACGATCGCCGACCGGCTCTTCGGGAGCACCGCCAAGGCGACGCCGGTGCGGCTCGACCCGGCCTTCCTCGCCCTGGGCGACGAGATGGACATCGACGAGGACGACGCCTACGAAAAGGACCCGAACGCCGTCCTGCGCACCTTCCTCGTCTTCGCGACGCACCCGGAGCTCACGCGCTTTTCGACGCGCCTGCTGCGCGCGCTCTGGCACGCGACGCCCCTGATCGGCCCGGCGTACCGCGCCGACCCGGCGAACCAACAGACCTTCCTCGAGATCATCAAGCTCGACAAGGGCGCCGACGAGGCGCTCTCGATGATGAACGCCTGGGCGATCCTCGGGCGGTTCCTGCCGGCCTTCCGCCACATCGTCGGGCAGATGCAGCACGACCTCTACCACATCTTCACGGTCGATCAGCACACGCTCCTCGTCGTGAAGAACCTCTGCCGCTTCCGCCGCTCCGAGCACGCGCACGAATACCCGCTCTGCACGCAGATCATGACGGCGCTCCCGGGTTCATGGCGCCTGCTCATCGCCGGGCTCTTCCACGACATCGGCAAGGGCCTCGGGGGCGGCCACGAGGTGATCGGCGCGGAGAAGGCGCAGGCCTTCTGCCGCCGGTTCGGGCTCTCCGCCGCAGACGAAGCCTTCATCTGCTTTCTCGTGCGCTGGCACCTTGAGATGAGCCGCGTCTCGCAGAAGGAGGACATCTCCGACCCGACGGTCGTGGACCGCTTCTGCGCGCTCGTCGGCACCAAGGAGCGTCTCGACGCGCTCTACCTCCTCACCGTCGCCGACATCCGCGCGACGTCCCCCAAGGTCTGGACCCCCTGGAAGGCACAGCTTCTCGAGACCCTCTACCGGACGTCGCTCGAACACCTCGCCGGCCGCGGGTCGGCCGTATCGGTCGACGACCTGATCGCAAAGCGCCGCACCGAAGCCGCCGCGAAGACCGCGGGCGTCGTCACGCCCGCCGCGCGCGACCGCTTCTGGCGCGAGCTCGACCTCGTCTACTTCATGCGGCACTCCGCCGACGAGATCGCCTGGCACGCCGAGATGCTCGCCGAGCACGTGCTCGACCCCGATCCCGTCGTGCGCGTGAAGCGGAGCGCCTCCCTGGGCGGCCTCATCGTCCTCATCTACCTCCCCGACCGGCGGGACCTGTTCCTGCGCTCGGTCGCCTGGTTCGGCAAGAACAGCCTCTCGGTGATCGACGCGCGCATTCATACGACCAAGCACGGCTGGGCGCTCGACACCTTTCTCGTCGCCGACGCATTCGGGCGATTCGACACTCCGGAGGCGCTCCGGATGATGGAGGAGAAGCTCGCCGAAGCGCTCGTCTCGACGAAGCCCCTGCCCCCGGCGGCGAAGGCGCGGCTCTCGCGCCGCTCGCGGCACTTCCCGACCCGCCCGAGCGTGCAGATCCAGCCCGACGAATCCGGGCGGGCGTTCCTGATGAACCTCATCGGCACGGACCGCATCGGGCTCCTCTACGCGATCTCGCAGGTGCTCGCCAAATACAACGTCAACCTGCAGACGGCGAAGATCGCCACCTTGGGCGAGCGCGCCGAGGACGTCTTCCTGATCGACGGGGCGGAGCTCCACGACGACGCGGAGCTCCTTAAGCTCGAAGGCGAACTCATCGAGGCGCTCTCGCCCCAGGGCTGCTGAGGCGAGCAAAACATAAGGCGCTGAAAGAAAAACACCGCTCCCTGCGGCGCCGCCCACCGTGGACCTGGTCTATGGGGCGGTGCGCGGCCAGTCACCGCGGGCGCCCTTCAAGCCCGGTCCGGAGACGATCCGGCCGGACTTTTTCGCGCGATCAAACCCCTCAAATTGTCGACAATTGCCGGCAACTAGCCCTCTTCAGGTATGTCAACTTGCGGTAGCGCAGAAAGTCGTTGAACTTTACCCGTCGGGGCTTTACGCGCCCTCCTTACATGGGCAGAATCACGCGCAGATTTTTTCTTCCGCCGCATGCGCGCGCTTCGGGCGAGCACCTGCAGCCCGTTTTCCCTCAAGGAGTGACCCATCATGTCTCTGAAGACCAAGGCCGTTCTTTCCGCCGCCTTCTTCTGCGCCGCGCTTGCCGCGGGCGTTGCGAGCGCCGCGACCTACACCGTTGGCACGGGCGCGACCTACCGCCCGTTTGAATACGAAACCCCGAACAAGGAGCTCGTGGGCTTCGACGTCGACCTGATGAAGGCGATCGCGAAGGAGGCGGGCTTCGAGGTGAAGTTCATCAACACGCCCTGGGACGGCATCTTCGCCGGCCTCAACAACGGCGACCGCGACATCATCATGTCGGGCATCACGATCACCGAGAAGCGCAAGCAGGCCGTGGACTTCTCGCATCCGTACTTCCTCGCCCACCAGCTCATCCTCACGAACGCGAACCTGAAGATCCAGAGCATCAAGGACCTTGAGGGCAAGCTCATCGCCGTCGTGAACGCCTCCGCGGGCGACATCGCCGCCTCGAAGGCCTTCGGCAAGGCCTCGCCCAACATCCGGCGCTTTGACAACACCCCGCTCGCGCTCGAAGAGCTCGCCAACGGCGGCGTGGACGCCATGATCGGCGACGTGGGCGTGCTGCAGTGGTACACGAAGCAGAACCCCGAGAAGAAGTTCAACCAGTGCCGTGACCCGGGCTTCGAGGAGCAGTACTTCGGCATCGGCGTGAAGAAGGGCAACACCAAGGTTCTCGAAGACGTGAACCGCGGCCTCGAGAAGGCGATCGCCTCGGGTGCCTACCAGGAGGTCTTCACGAAGTGGTTCGGCTCTGAAGCGCCGAAGCTTCCGCGCTGACCGACCGGAGAAGCCGGACGTCCGGAGCCGCCTCACGTGAAGGCGGCCCGGCCTCGGCTCCTCCCCCTTCCGGCACATTTCTTTCTCGACGTCGGCGGTCCCCCTCAAAACGGGACGCCGGCGCCTTTCTTTGTTTTGGTGAACCCTCAATGCTCTTTGGCTTTCACTCCGACGTCATTGTCGAATACTGGCCGCTCTTCGTGCACGGCGCGGCGACGACCATCCAGATCACGGTGATCTGCGTCTTCCTCGGCATGATTCTCGGCACGCTCCTCGGCATGGGGCGCCTCGCAAGCGGCCGCTACGAGCCGACGAAGTCGCTCCTGCACTACGGCGTGCGCTGGCCGATCGCCGTCTACGTGAGCTTCTTCCGCGGCACCCCGCTCTTCGTGCAGATCTTCCTCATGCACTTCGCGGTGCTCCCCATCTTCATCCACCCGGTGGACGGGCTGCTGATCGACGGCGCGCTCGCGCGGGAGCTGCGCGCCAACTACGGCGCGATGCTCGCGGGCATCTGCGCGATCACGCTCAATTCGGGCGCCTACATGTGCGAGATCTTCCGCGCCGGCATCCAGTCGCTCGACAAGGGCCAGATGGAGTCCGCCCGTTCGCTCGGCATGAGCTACTTCCAGGCGATGCGGCACATCATCCTGCCGCAGGCCTTCCGCCGCATGCTCCCCGCGCTCGGCAACAACGCCATCGCGATCCTGAAGGACTCGTCGCTCGTCTCCGCGATCGGTCTGGCCGAACTCGCTTACGCCGCCCGCACGGTGGCGGGCGCCTCGGCGCGCTACTGGGAGCCCTACATCACGATTTCCTGCGTCTACTGGGTGATGACGCTTCTGCTCGCCTGGGGCATCCGCCGGCTTGAAGCCCGTCTCGGCCGCGGCGACAACGGACTTGGAGCCACGTCATGACCGAAGCCATCGTTGAAATCAAGAACCTCAAGAAGGCCTTCGGCGACCACGTTGTGCTCGACGGCATCAACCTCTCGGTCAAGCCCGGCGAAAAGGTCGTGGTGCTCGGGCCCTCGGGCTCTGGGAAGAGCACGATGCTGCGCTGCATCAACGAGCTCGAGATCCCCTCGGGAGGGCAGATCTTCGTCAACGGCGTCGAGGTGACGAACCCGAAGACGAACCTCAACAAGGTGCGCGAGCACCTCGGCATGGTCTTCCAGCGCTTCAACCTCTGGCCGCACAAGACGGTGCTCGAGAACGTGATGCTCGCGCAGCGCATCGTCCTCAAGACGGCCGAGGAGCCCGCGCGGCGGCGCGCGCTCGAGCTCCTGAAGAACGTGGGGCTTCTCGAGAAGGCCGACGCCTACCCGGCCTCCCTCTCGGGCGGTCAGCAGCAGCGCGTCGCGATCGCCCGCGCCCTTGCGATGGAGCCCAAGGTGATGCTCTTCGACGAGCCCACCTCGGCCCTCGACCCCGAGCTCGTGGGCGAAGTGCTCTCCGTGATGAAGCGCCTCGCCGAATCGGGCATGACGATGATCGTGGTCACCCATGAGATCGGCTTCGCGCGCGAAGTCGCCGACCGCGTGGTCTTCATGGACGGCGGCCACATCATCGAGGAAGGCGCCCCCGAGGAGATCCTCGTCGCTCCGAAGGAGGAGCGCACGAAGTCCTTCCTCGCCCGCGTGCTCTGACCCTGAGGGACCTTTCCGGCTCTCCCAGAGAAGCCGCAGCCGCCCCCCAAAGGCGCTGCGGCTTTTCTTTTTTCGTTGGAGGGCGGCGGCTCCGGCACGACTCCCGATGCCGCCCCGCCTCCTCCGAAACC
>NZ_DAVZJY010000166.1:0-5518 GCF_052272535.1 Sutterella sp.
AACCCTCCGATAAAACCGTCTCCTCCACCGCATCCGCCGCTTCCATGGCGGCGGGCGGACTTCTTCTCGCGGCGCTGCTCTTTTCGAGCTTCGTGATGCGCGGCCCCGTGACGGCCGTGGGGCCGGTGTCGGACGAAATCCGCAGCGTCCTCGGAATCGGCTGGAGCGCCTACGGCTTTCTGACGGCGCTTCCCGTCGCGGCCTTCGGGGTCTTCTCCTTCGCCGCACCCTGGGCGGTGGGGCGTTTGGGGCTCCTCGGCGCGCTCGTCGGGGCGCTCGCCGTGCTCACCCTCGGCGCGCTTCTGCGCGTCGTTCCCGACTGGTGGGTGCTCCTCGCGGGCACGCTCCTCGTGGGCGCGGGCATTGCGGTGATGAACGTGCTCCTTCCCGTGTCGCTCAAGACCGGCTGGCCCGCGCGGGCGGCGGGCCTGATGGGGCTCTACACGGGACTGGTCGGCGTTTCGGGCGCGGTCGGGGGGCTCACCTCGGCGCCGCTTCTCGACTGGGGCGGAGCGCTCGCCGCGCCGATGGGATTCTGGGCGGCGGCCGCGGCCGTCGCGACGGCGTTCGTCTTCTTCGCTTCTCGGAGCGCCGCGGCTTCGGGGCGCTTCGGCGGCGCCGCGCCCGGTGGCGTCGGCTTCCGCGCGCTTCTCGTCAACCCGCTCGCCTGGGCGCTCACGGGCGTGATGGGCCTGCAGTCGCTCACGATCTACACGGCCGCGGCGTGGATGCCGCCCTATTGGCACGCGCAGGGGCTCGCGCCCTCAGAGACGGGCTTCTGGCTCTTCGTCTATCTGCTCTCAGGCCTTCCCGCGTCGCTCCTGACGCCCCGCTTCATGACGTGGGTGAGAAGCGAGGCGGCGGCCGCCGTCATCCTGGCGCTTCTCTACCTCGCGGGACTCGCGGGGTGGCTCGCGGGCGGGGCGTGGCTCTTGCCGGGATCCGTCGCCGCGGGCGCCGCGCAGGGCGCGATGCTCTCGGTCGCCTTCCTCTTGATGGCGAAGAAGTCCCCCGACCTGCGCCGCATGCTAGGCATCTCGAGCATGGCGCAGGGGATCGGGTACCTGGGCGCGGGCTGCGGCCCCTCGATCTTTGCCGCGCTCTACGAGGGCACGGGCGCGTGGGCGCCCGCCTTTCTCTTCTTCGCCGCCGTGATCGTCCTCTGGGGGGCGGCGGGGTGCTTCGCCGCGCGGCGGCCGAGCCTTTGAGAGCGCAGCGGTGAAGCGCTCCGCACGGGCGTGTAAAGACGAGCCGTTTTCTTTGTGCTACGTGGAATCACGTAATTTTGGAGTGTCTACTTGGTGTTTACGCCATGGCCGCAGGACGTTCCGCCTCGATAGAATCCGCGCCGCCCCGGTAAAACTAACTAAAACAACCATTCACCACCCCAAAGAGAAGTCCCCATCATCATGGCAACATGGTCTATGTGCGTGGCGCTCGTCGTCACGATCGGTGCGGTCTGGGCGCTCGTGAAGCGCTACGAAACCCGCCTCGTTCTGCTCTCGGCAGGCCTTCTGATGTCGGTCCTGTCGCTCGAGCCGATGATCGCCTTCAAGCAGTTCGACAAGTCGATGACGAACGCCGCGCTCATCATCGCGATCTGCTCGTCGCTCGGCTTCGCCGGCGTCGTCTCCCTTACGAAGTGCGACGTGCACCTCGTGGCGCTCCTCACGAAGCCCCTGAAGAAGCTCGGCCTCATGCTGCTGCCGGCCTGCATGCTCGTCGTGTCGCTCATCTCGATCGCCATTCCCTCGACCTCGGGCCTCGTCGCCTCGGTCGGTCCGACGATCATTCCACTCATGATCCGCGCGGGCTTCCATCCCGCGATGGCCGCCGCCACCATCGTGGGCTCCATCACGATGGCGTTCCTGTCGCCGGGCGTCTCGCACAACGCCTTCGTTGCCAAGCTCGCCGGCATGCCGATCATCGACTTCATCGGCCGCTTCATGCCGTTGACGGTCGGCGCCTCGCTCGCCGCCATCGTCCTGATGGTCGTGGTCTGCGTCATCTACCGCGACTTCCGTCGTGAAGGCTTCGCCAATGAAGTGCACGATGCGGACAACTCCAAGAAGGTCGAGCTCCCCGAGCATCCCAACGTCTTCTTCGCCATCGCCCCGCTCCTTCCGGTCGTGATCCTCGTGTGCGCCTCGCTCTGGGCCCCGCAGCTCAAGATGTCCGTCGCCACGGCCATGCTGATCGGCGCGATCTACGCGATCGCCGTCACCCGCACCAACCCCGCCGACGTCACGAAGAAGTTCTTCGACGGAATGGGTTCGGGCTACGCCAAGATCATCGGCATCATCATCGCGGCGGGCGTCTTCGCCGCCGGCCTGCGCGCCTGCGGCGTGATCGACGCCTTCGTGGACTACCTCACGCATGCGAACGAAGTCGCCAAGCTCGGCGCCGCCCTCGGGCCCTACCTGATGGCGCTCGTCACGGGTTCGGGCGACGCGGCCACCTTCGCCTTCAACGAGGCGGTGACGCCACACGCCGAGAAGTTCGGCCTTACGATCGACTCCCTCGGCTACCTCGCCGCGATAGCGGGCAACTTCGGCCGCCTCTCGTCGCCCCTTGCCGGCGGCATGATCATCGCGGCCGGTCTCGCCGGCGTCTCGCCCTTCGCGATCGTGAAGCGCACCGCCCCGGTGATGTTCATCCTCCTCGTGGGCGTCTACTTCATCAGTTGATGCACCCTGGAGAGCGCCTTCCCGCCCCGTCCGGACGGGAAGGGCGCAGACCCTTCAGGAAAGCCCTGGCATTCACCATGCCCGGGCTTTTCTTCTTTCCCGCCTCCCGCCCGTCCGGCGTCCTCCGCCGCACCTGAGGCACGCTTTTTGCTAAGCGGCTGGCGCCGCCCTCCGCTCCGCCCGGGCTTTCCGCAGAGGCCTAACCGCATCGACGCACCGGTGCATCGGATTCGCCAGCAGGCGCACCAAGGCGGCGCAGCCTCAGGCAAACGCCCTAGGGATTCCGGGTTTCCCCTATAGGGAGTTTGCAATATTGGCGTTGATGCATAAGTCAAAGCGTGCGTGTGTTTCGGCGAGAAACTTTGTTCCGCAGATAAAAACACAGGAAAAACAGCTTTCGCAAAAAGCCTAATATAGATTTCTGCATTTGCTTTCCGGCACTGAGGACCCTACCATTTCGTCTACGTTGCACAGTTTCTTTGCATCGGTGCGTCCGGCTCGTCTTCGGCGAGGCCAACCTCCTCTGCGGTGCCGTCCCTCCGGCGCCGGACGCTTCTCCCTCAAGCAATTCTTATAAAGACAAGGAATCAGACGAAAATGAACGGTCTGACAGTCATGCTGATCGCGCTGGTCGCGCTCGCCTGCGGGTACTTCGGATACGCCCGCTGGCTCGAGAAGACCTGGGGCGTTGATCCCAACCGGCCCACCCCGGCCGTGGAGAACAAGGGCGGCGACTACGCTCCCGCCAACAAGTGGACGGTGTTTGCGCACCAGTTCACGTCGATTACCGGTGCGGGCCCCGTCACCGGCCCGATCATCGCCGCCATGTTCGGCTGGCTCCCCGCGCTTCTCTGGATGCTCGTGGGCGGCGTCTTCTTCGGTGCCGTGCAGGACTTCACGGCCCTCTACGCCTCCGTGAAGAACGGCGGCCGCTCGATCGGCATGATCATTGAGGACTACGTCGGCCGCACGGGCCGTCAGCTCTTCCTCCTCTTCTGCTGGCTCTTCACGCTCCTCGTGATCGCCGCCTTCTGCGACATGGTCGCGAACACCTTCAACGGGTTCGCCAAGGACGGCACGCAGCTGATGCCGAACGCCGCCGCCGGTTCGATCTCCCTCATCTACATGGCGGGCGCCGTCGCCTTCGGCCTCTACCTCAAGTACATGAAGCCAACGGCCGGCGTGCAGTTCGTCGTCGGCGTCGTCCTGATGGTCGCGATGGTCGCCCTTGGCATCTACTGCCCGGTCTACCTCGACAGCGTCACGTGGCGCTACGTCGTCTTCGCGTACCTCTTCGCCGCCTCCGTGATGCCCATGTGGCTCCTCAAGCAGCCCCGCGACTACCTCTCGATGTTCCTCCTGATCGGCATGATCGTCTGCGGCGTGCTCGGCGTGTTCGTCAAGAACCCGACCCTCAACATGCCCGCCTTCGTCGGCTGGGAGGTGAAGAACCTCGACCTCTTCCCGATCCTCTTCGTCACGATCGCCTGCGGCGCCGTGTCGGGCTTCCACTCCCTCGTGAGCTCGGGCACCTCCTCGAAGATGGTCGCGAACGAAAAGGACATGCGCCTCGTCGGCTACGGCTCGATGTGCGTTGAAGTGGTCCTCGGCGTCGTCGCCCTCGTGATCGTCTGCGCCGGCGCTCAGAACGGCGTTCTCCCCGCGGGCACGCCCTTCCAGACCTTCTCGCGCTCCGTTGCGGGCTTCCTCACCGACATCTTCGGCGTCCCGACCAACATCGCCGCCTGCATTCTCACGATGTGCGTCTCCGCTCTGGCTCTGACCTCCGTCGACGCCGTCGCCCGCATCGGCCGCATGTCGCTGCAGGAGCTCTTCGCGCCGCGCCCCGGTGAAGCCAAGACCCCCGTGCAGAAGCTCTTCACGAACACGGTCTTCTCGACGGTTCTGACCCTCGCCCTCGGCTACGCGATCTGCCTCGCCGGCTACATGTCCGTGTGGCCCCTCTTCGGCTCGGCCAACCAGCTCCTCTCGGCGCTCGTCCTCACCGGCCTCGCCGTCTTCCTGAAGGCCACCGGCCGCAAGGGCTGGATGCTCTACGGTCCGATGACGGTGATGTTCCTCGTCACGATGACGGCCCTCGTTCAGGCGGTGCTGCGCATCTTCGGTCAGATCGCCGACGGCACGTTCGTCTTCATGGTGGGCGGCCTGCAGCTGATCATCGCCGTGGCGCTCATCATCCTCGCGCTCCTCGTGGTCTACCACTGTGTGCTGAAGCTCCGCGAACCCGCTCCGGCCGCCAAGGCCGGTTCGGTGAAGGCCTAAACCCTTCCGAGACGTCTCTTCGCGGCGCCCGATCCAAAGGGGCGCCGTGAAGGAGGCGGAACAAAAGCACCAAGCGCTCCGCGCCCTTCATCAGGTTCGGAGCGCTTTTCTTCTTTAGAATTCGGGCTCGAATCCATCTTCCATCTTCACGCGGACACCGATCCTCCATGCAGCTTTTTCTCAACGCCGGCATCATCGCCATGCCCATCCTGATCCCCCTGATCGTGCTCATCGCCATGAAGCGCTGGCCGATGAAGTGGAAGGGGCAGCGGATCGCGATGCGCGCGGCGTGGGTTTTCTACGGCCTCGCCCTCGTCGCCTTTGGGCTTCACGCCCGTGCGTGCGCCGCGGGCGCGCAGGAATTCTTCCTCGCCTGGTGGGGCGCCGCCGCGACTTCGACCGAGTGGGCCTACGCGGGCTGGGCGTTGCAGGGCTTCGCGGTGGTGGCGCTCATGTTCGTCGTCAACTGGAACACCGTGCGGCTCTTCATCGACGCGAAGCGCCTGCGCCGCGAGCGCGCGGCGGGCGGGAGGTCCGAGCCGCCCGCG
>NZ_DAVZJY010000167.1:0-5499 GCF_052272535.1 Sutterella sp.
GCGCCGCAGGCAAGCGCCGCCCGGGCGACGGCTACGGGCTCGGGCTCTCGATCGTGCGCGGCATCTGCCGTCAGCTCGGTATTGAACTCACCGTGGGCTCGCGCGTCGGGCGCGGAAGCGTCTTCCGGCTCGTCCTCAACCTCGCCGAGGCCGAGCAGGTGAGGGTCCTCGAAAGGGCGGAGCCCCGCGGCGCGGCGCCGGCGGAGCTCGGCGCAACGGCGGCGCTCCTGGAGGACAACCCCTTCGTGAAGGAGGCGCTCTCCGCGAAGCTCTCGTCCTGGGGCGCCGAGGTGGTGGCGGCCGACTGCTGGAGCGACGAATTCCTCGAGCAGGTGGAGGAGTCCGCGGCGAAGACGGGCGGCCTCATCCTCGTTTCCGACTACAACCTCGGGGCCGACGCGCCGACGGGCCTCATGGCGGCGGGTCTTCTCGAAGCGGGCGTGAAGCACCCCGTGCCGACGGTGCTCCTCACGGCGGTCGCCGCCGACCTCATCGAAGCCGACTGGCGGCGCCTGCGCGAAAAGGGCGGGGCGCCGGTGGCGCTCCCCGTGATTCTGCAGAAGCCTGCGTCCGGGGCGGCGCTTTCAGCGGCGATCGCTGAAGCGTCGGCGCGCACGGCGCCCGTGGCGGCGCTGCGGCGCTCGTCGCCCGCCTCCCGGGAGGACCTGGAGGCCGACGAGGCGGACGCCTGAGGCGTCAAAGGTCGATGTCGAACCCCGCGCGGCGGGCGGCGAGCAGCGCCTCCGTGCGGTTCGATGCGCCGAAGGCGCGGTAGATCGCCGCAACGTGGGTCTTCACGGTGCCCTCGGAGAGTTCAAGATCGCGGCAGATGCGCTTGATGGGCGCGCCCTTGGCGAGCTGCAGCAGCACGTCCTTTTGCCGGTCCGTCAGGTGCACGGGCTCGGCCGCGGCGGACTTCATCTGCGCGGCCGTGCGCGAGAAGAACCCCGCGCGCTGGGATTCCGCGAGGAGCATCGAGGGGATGAAGACGCCGCCCTTCAGCACGAAGTCGATGGCGTTGCCGAGCATCTCCGTGTCGAGCGACTTCGGGACGAACCCGGCGGCGCCCAACTGCAGCACCCGCATCACGCTCTCCTGATCGGCGATGCCGGAGACGACGAGGATCTTCAACATCGGCTGGCGCCGCACGATCTCCTCCATGAGCTCCGTGCCGGTGACGCCGGGCAGCGACAGGTCGAGGATCAGGAGGTCCGCATCGCCCTCGCGGTCCACAAGCTCGAGCGCCTCTTCGGCTGAGGCGGCCGTATGCACCTCCGCCGCGGGATCGCGGTCCGTGAGCATGAAGGAGAGTGCCCCGGTGATGAGGGCGTGGTCGTCGACGATCAGGTACTTCATTTCGAATTTTTCTTCAGAAATTTCCGGCGGACGGAGCGCAGGAGCGCCCGCCGTCCGCGGGTGGAATGAGGGGGAGTTTAACCGCTCGGGACCCGGACGGAACGGAGCGTTATGATGCCGCTGTTGTCTGCAACCTTTAAACCATGCCGGAAGACGTCCGCACCGCACGGCTCCTCGAGCGCCTCTCGCACTCGACCTTCCGCTCCCGGTTTATTTGTCCGCGGCCGACCTCGCGTCGCGGGCGGCCGGAAAATTCCTTTGAGAATAGGGCAGTCTTTCGACGCCAACTTTACAAAAATTCCGCATAAACATCACATGGTTGCATGATGTGCCAAAATGGTGCAAAAACGGAATTTTTGGACTTTTGGTCGAAATCAACGTTCCGAGGTTTGGTCGACGTGGGCGACGTGAAGAAATCCTGCATGAGCGGGCGCCGAAGACAGCGCCCTCAAGCCGCCGTGCGGTGCGGGCTGCGGCGTCGGGGAGACCGAAAGAAAACCGCCGCAGCCCGGCATTGGGCGTGCGGCGGTTCTTCGGAGCGGACGTTCTCCTGAAGGTCGGGAGCCGGTCTTCAGGAGGATGGAGCGCGTCTTAGTTCTCGTTCCCGGTCGGGGTGAGGCCGTTGCGGGCGGCCCAGGTCCACGGGTTGGCGAGCCAGTCCACGAGGAGCGCCTTCTGCGCGGCGTCGATCTTGCCGAGCTCAACGGCCTTGTCGATCACGAGCGTGAAGCTGAAGGTCTCGTGGCAGGTGACGTTCTCCTTCTCGAAGAGCTTCGTCGTCTCGTCGATGCCGAAGGAGGTGATCGCGAGGCAGTCCTCGACGATCGCGCCCTCGGCCTTGAGGCCCTCGACCGCGGAGAGGAGCGAGAGGCCCGTCGAGATGTGGTCTTCGATGATGAGCACGCGCTTGCCCTTCACCGAGGAGCCTTCGACGCGGCTGTGATCGCCGTAGGTCTTCGCGCGCTGGCGCACGAAGATGTGGGGCTTGCCGAGGCGGTAGGCGAGGGCGGCGGCGTGCGAGACGCCGGCGCCTTCAACGCCCGCGATCACGTCGAACTTGAGGCCGAGCTGCGAGATGCGCGAGCACATCGTCTCGATGATGTCGCGCCAGGCGTCCGGGTGGCCCGTGAGCGACCGGTTGTCCACGTAGATCGGCGTCACGAGGCCCGACTTCAGGCGCATGGGCTTCTCGGTGAGGAACGAGACGGCGCCGTAGTTCACGAGGTGACCGGCGAGGATGTCGTTGGCGATGGGGGAAACGTACATTTCAGAAAACTCCTGCTAGCCTCGTGGGATTAGTCGATGCCGATCACCTTGCGGCCGTTCACCGTGGCGATCTTGACGAGTTCGTCGAAGTAGTCGAAGCGGCAGCCCGTGGCGAGCGTCGTCATCTCGTGCCACATGTCGCCGGCGTTCCAGGGCACCATCGCGTCGCAGACGTTGTCGGTGCCGAGGGCGACGGTGAGGCCCGCGGGGACCATCTCATCGACCGGAGTCATGGAGTTGTGCATCGGCACGAGCTCTTCGGAGCGCGGCGTGTCGATCCAGGCCGTCGGGCAGGCGACGACCATCACCTGCGCGCGCTTCATGAGCTCGTAGAGGCGGTGGCGGTAGGCCTTCGAGTGCGCGCCGATCGAGATGCCGTGAATGGCAACCACGCGGCCCTCAAGCCCGTGCTCGATCGTCTTCTCGCAGAGCTGCTCGGTTTCGTACTCGAGCGACTCGTTGAACTGGTCCACGTGCACGTGCACCATCTTGCCGAGACGCTTGGCCGTCTCCATGATGATGTCGAACGCCTCTTCGCCCTTGCCGTAGTCGCGCTCGTCGCGCTTCGGGAGCGCGCCGATGATGTCCACGAGCTCGGCGCCGATGTCGAACCACTTGCGGGCTTCCGGATGGATCACGCCCTTCAGGGTCTGATTGGCGAACTTCACCGTGAGCTGGTCCTTGTAGTGCTCGCGCGCACGCAGGCCCGCCTTGATGGCGCGGTCTTCGGACTGCGGGTCGATGTCCACAAAGGTCGCGAGCGCCGTGACGCCCTGCGAGATCTGGTTTTCAAAGAAGAGCGAGAAGCGGCGGTAGAAGTCCTCTTCGGTGGACTCGCGCTTCAGGCGGTCGAGCGCGTCCCACTTCTGCTGCAGCGTGCAGGTGCGGCGCATCTCGAGCACGTCCGGGCTCAGCGTGTAGGCGCGGTCGGCGTGGGCGTGGGTGTTGACCCAGCCGCCCGCGGCCTTGATCGCCGGCTCGAGCATGTCGCGGATCGTCAGAGGGGCGTTCTCAGTCGTGGACATTGACGAATCTCCTTCCAAGTTGGGGAATTAAGAGACGGAAAAACCTCATGAAAAGGCCGCGATCGCTTCGGTGCGTTTTCGCGGCTCAAATTGACAGCATTTTATAGATGAAAGTACTTAGGGTCAAATTTCAGTTGCAATTTGTTGCGGTTGCCGGAGGGGGTGACCGCCAGAGGAAAATGATACGCGCACCGTTCCGGAAAAGGAATCAACCCTATGGAAAACATAGAAAAAGATCCGCCGCGGACGAGCCGCGGAACGGAGCTTTAAACGTGTGCCGGAACTGCAGCGGGCCGCAGCTATGTGCTTGCCGTCATGGGAAACTTCCGCCGCTGCGGAGGCCGCACACTTCCGCGCGGGCGGCGACCTCTACGTCGACGAGACGGGGCGCCGCTTCGTGGATGAAAACCGTCCCTGGAACGCCGTCGCCGAGGCGATCCTCGCGCTCCACGGCAGGCGCTGCTGGGTGATCACGGACGCGCAGTCCTTCAAGGGCGCGACGCTCGGCCTCAAGCTCATCAACGGGGCCGTGAAGAAGGCCGGAAGCGTCGCCGAAATGGCCCTGGCGATGGGCGTGGACCGCCGGACGCTCGAAGAGACGCTCGTCCGCTACAACCGTGCGGCCGATGCGGGATTTGACCCCGCGACGGGCAAGAGCGTCTTCACGCAGCGGATTGAAAAGCCGCCCTTCTACTTCGGCGAGGAGCGCATCTACGTCCACACGACGTTGGACGGCGTGCGCACGGACGCCCGGGCGCGCGTGCTCACCGACGCAGGCGACGCGCTTCCCGGGCTTTTCGTTGCGGGCGAGGCGGCGGGCGGCATCTTCGGCATCGACCGGCTCGGCGGCGCCGGCATGACGAACTGCCTCGTGATGGGACGCGTCGCGGGCGAAGGCGCCGCGCGCTCGTGCGCCTGAAGACTCCCTTCAGCGGTAGAAGCGCCTGAGGCGCTCCGCGCGGAAGACGAGCGCGCAAAGGACGGTGAAGAGCGCGCAGCCCGCCATGATCGCCGCGGCGAGATGCCACGGTTCGCCCCAGGCGAGGCGCCGCTCGACCAGAAGCCACCCGGCGCGCAGCCACTCCGCTGCGGCAAGCATGAGGAGCGCCGTCTGCAGCCACACGACGGGGCGGCGCGGCACGGCAAGGAGCAGCGCGGCGGCCAAGGGTGCGAAGGCCGCGAGTCCGAAGCCGTGGAACATGAGGTGCGCGCACAAGAGCACGTAGGCGAGCACGGGAAGAATGAGGAACGGCATCAGTCGGCCTTCTTTTTGGGCGCTTCGGGGGCGGCGGGGTTGGGAGCGGCCGGCTCAGGGGCGGCCTTCGGGGCCGCTTGGGGCGCGGGTTTGGGCGTCGCCTTGGTGCGCGTGTTGCGGGGCTTCTCGGGCGCTTCGCGGCAGGCGTCGAGCACGTGTTCGATCGCCATCACGGGGTGCTTGAGAATGAGGCGCGGCCCCGCCCAACGCATGATTCGGCGGGCGGTTTCGCGCTCAGCGGGCTTGTAGCAGTGGATGCGGCACTTGCCGCAGACGGGCTTTTCGCCCCCGTAGGGGCAGCAGGCGAGGCGCTTCAGGGCGTAGGCGAGGAACGCCGCGCAGGACGGGCAGAGCGTGCGGCCGTCCGTGCCGTGGAAGTGCGCGCAGTACTCTCCCGTCATTACGCGGATGGTTTCGGCCTCCTTTCTGAGGCGCGGCACCTCGGTGAGGCGGGTCATGCGGTCCTTCGGGGCGGCGGGGCGGGCGGAGTCGGTCATCGGGAATGGAATCAGGCACGTGGCAAACGGCCGGGGCGGCTTGCGGTTGACATCCTCTCCGCCCTGAAGGACGGAGATTCCCTACTGAGTCCTTACGCGT
>NZ_DAVZJY010000168.1:0-5438 GCF_052272535.1 Sutterella sp.
CCTCCGGCCTCTGGCCCGGGGCGCCGTCTTCGTTTCTGCGTCCCGCCCCCGCTACTGCCGGTAGCCCCAGCGGAAGTAGACGCCCGTTCCCTCGCCCGCGGTGCGCCCGACGGTGAAGATGATCGGGCCGATCAGGCTGTCGACACCCACGTAGAACGACAGGGACTTGTGCCAGGCGCGGTCCGCGCCGTCGCCCGCCTCCACGTCGTTCCAGGCGCGCCCGAGCTCGCCCTGCACGCCCGCCCAGACGGGCGCCTCCACGGGCATCCAGTCGGAGATGTTCCGCGAGAGCTGCACGCGGCCGTACTCAAGGCGCGAACCCGCCCAGCGGCCATAGGGAGCGCCCACCATGCGGCTTGCGCCTCCGAGTTTGAACATCCCCGTGATGGTGGCGTGCTGCAGCTCCGCTTCGGCCAGAGCCGTCCAGCGCCCGACGCTCCAGGGCACGAGCGCGTTGAGTTCGAGCACGTAGGAGTCGCCCTCGACGTCCGACTCCATGTTCGTGAACTTCCCCTTCGCCGAGAAGCGCCATCCCTTCGTCGGGAAGCTCACGCTGTCCAACGTGTCTAGGAAGAGCTCCGCCCCCCCGTAGGGCGCCTCCTTGTCGCGCCAGGGCGGCTCCTCGAGGCCGATCTGCTGACGCGTGCTCGAGGCGAGATACCCCGCCGAGACGCCCGCGTAGCCCAGGCGCGCGAACTCCCAGCCGAAGAGCACCTTCGCCTCGAAGATCGAATTGCGCCACCGCGCCGCGGCGACCTTTCCGACATACGCGTCGTAGTTCTCGCGCGAGTAGGAGATGCTCGGCTCGACGAAGAACGGCATCGTGCGCCCGAGCGGCTGATAGAACTCCGTGAGGAAGCGCTGCGACTCGCCCACCTGGACCTCGTTGCGCCACTCCGCCCCCCAGGCGTTCATCAGGTGCCAGGTGTGCGCGAAGAGCACGTTGAAGGTGGAGACGCTGTTGAAGTCCGTCTCGAGCGACCCGCCGAAGCGCACGCTCGACCAGTTGGAGTCCTTCTCGCGCGGCTCGAAGACGACGGACGACATGCCCTCGGGCCCCGGATCGAGTCGATAGGTGACGCTCTCGAAGTACCCCTCCGCGAAGACGCTGCGCGCGGCGGCGTCGAGCTCCCGCCGGGATCTCCAGCTCCCCGGGCGCACCGCAGCACCCTCAAGAATGCGTTCGGCCGGCACCCGATCGCCCGGGCGCTGCTCGACGCGCACGTCCGCGATGCGCGTGCGGTGCGGCGCATCGTGCGCGCCGGCCTGCGTCCTCGCTTCATTCCAGGCCGCCCATTCGCCCTGCGGCCGCGCGAGGCGCGCGAGCCGCGCGGCCGCACTGCGCGCGGCCGCCTCGCCCAGCGCGATGATCTCGCGGCTCTTCTTCAGGTCCGCGGAACTGAAGTCCTTCAGATCGGGCGTGATCAGAAGATCGTCCTCATGGAGCGCCGCGATCGAGCGCTGCACGTTCTGCTCCGTGAGGAGGTTCACCATCTGCGCCATCACGCCCACGACGTTGTCCAGCTTGTCGCGGCCCGAGAGCGGCGTGCCGACGTTGACGGCAATCACTACGTCGGCGCCCATTTCGTGGGCAAGTTCGACGGGAAGGTTGTCGACGAGGCCGCCGTCCACCAGGAGGTCGCCCCGCCACTTCGCGGGCGAAAAGGCGCCCGGCACGGACATCGAAGCGCGCATCGCCTCGCGCAGCGAGCAACCCTTCTGCATGACGACGCGCCTGCCCGTGACGAGGTCCGTCGCGGGCGCGGCGAAGGGCACGGGGAGCATCGAGAGGTCGCGGACCATCTCGACGGGCGCGGTCTTTCGCGCGAGGAAGAGTTCGAGCTCCTCGGAGGGCACGAAGGCGGTGGGCAGCATCGGCGTGCCGTTGCGCGAAATCTCGACGCCGCTCGCAGGGAGGCTTTTGTAGTCGTCCTCCTTCTTGCGCCAGGAGACGAGGCGGCGCTCCGGATGGGGCGAAAGCATCTGATCCCAGTCCACCTCGAGCACCGTGCGCTCGAGCTCCTCGAGCGTGAAGCCCGCCGCATAGGCGCCGCCCACCATCGAGCCCATGGAAGTGCCCGCGACGACGTCCACCTTGACGCCGAGCTCCTCGAGCACGCGTATGACGCCGACGTGGGCGAACCCGCGCGCGCCGCCCCCGGAGAGCACGAGTCCGACGCAGGGCCGGTGTTCGGCGCGGCAGGCCGCCCGCACCTCCTCGGGCGTCTTCGCCGCGGCGGGGGCGGCGAGCGCAACGGCGGCGAGCGCCGCAAGGACGGGCGCGAAGCGCAACATGGGTCGGACGCAGGACATCAACGACGCCTCCAGATAATGAAGAAGCCGCACGGGCGCGGACGTTTGCGGGCGGAGCGGCCGGCGGGTGAAAATGACGCATCCTCAGCGGACGCGGGGCGGCTGCTCAGCCGCATCCGCTCCGAGCATACTCAATCGGGAATCTCTTATGCGCGTACTTCTCACGGGCGGCATGGGCTTCATCGGCTCGCACACCGCCGTCGTTCTGCAGGAGGCCGGCCACGAGCCGGTGCTCTTCGACAACCTCTCGAACGCCGACCGGTCCGTCGCCAGCCGCATCGAACGCATCACCGGCCGAGCTCCGCAGTTCATCGAGGGTGACATCCGTGACGGCGCGCTCCTTGAGAAGGTGCTCCGCGAAGAGGCCGTGGACGCGGTCATCCACTTCGCCGGCCTCAAGGCCGTGGGCGAATCCGTCGTGAAGCCCCTTGAATACTTCGACAACAACCTCACGGGAACGCTGCGGCTCCTCGAGGCGATGCGCGCGAGCGGCGTGAAGCGCCTCATCTTCAGCTCCTCCTCGACGGTCTACGGCCCCCCCGCGCACCTACCCCTGCAGGAGACCGACCCGACGGGCGAAGCGACGAACCCCTACGGGCGCACGAAGATCATGATCGAGGAGATGCTCGCCGACCTCTGCCGCGCCGATCCGGAGTGGAGCGCCGTGTGCCTGCGCTACTTCAATCCGATCGGGGCGCACCCGTCGGGCCTGATCGGCGACGACCCGAACGGCATTCCGAACAACCTGCTGCCCTACGTCTCGCGGGTCGCCAACGGGCGGCTGCCGTTCCTCAACGTCTACGGCAACGACTACGACACGCCCGACGGCACGGGCGTGCGCGACTACATCCACGTGATGGACCTCGCGCGCGGCCACGCCGCGGCGCTGCCCTACGCGATGAGCCACACGGGCTGGCGGGCGGTCAACCTCGGCTGCGGGCGCGGCTACAGCGTGCTCGAGGTGGTCGCGGCCTTCGAGAAGGCCTCCGGCCGCAGGGTTCCGGTGAAGTTCGCGCCGCGCCGTACGGGCGACATCGCCGCCAACTGGTGCGACCCGGCGCTCGCCCGCGGGCTCTTCGGCTGGGAGGCGAAGCTCACGATCGAGGACATGTGCCGAGACGCCTGGCGCTTCGAGTCCATGCGGGCCGCCGAAGCGGCCGCTCAGACTCAATCCTGACTTCCCCCAATTGCAAAACGGCGCCGCAGAAAGTTGTCCACGGAATTGTCCACAGACTTCTCCCATGAGGAACATGCACTTGCGGCGCTGAAGGCAACTTGTTCACACGCGAGCCGGCAGTTTTCGGGCTGGCTCGGCGCGTGAATCCGCATGCCCGTCATGGTGCGGAGCGCTTCGAGAAGGCCCGCCCGGGCGCCGGCGGGCGCCGTCTGCGCGGCACGCGCGAGCACGCGGCGCGCAAGCGCGAAGCGCGACGTGAAGGGGCCTTCGGGCGCGAAGTGCAGGACCTGCGGCGCTCCGGGAAGAAGCCTCTGCGCGCCGTCCCCGAGGATCATCGCCGCCGACCAGCGCGCGAGCGCCTCGTAGGAGGTCGGCCGCCCGTACTGGTTGGTGCGCATGCGGATCCCGCGGCCCGCGAGGGCCTGCTCGAGCACGCGCGCGGGAAACCCTTCCCCCGTCGCCTCGGAAAAGAGCCACCCGGCGCGCACGACGAGGGCGCGCGACCCGGCCCGCCGCGCTTCGCGCATCACGGCGCGCTCGCCCTCGCGCTTTGTGCGTCCGTAGGCGCCCTGGGGCTCGGCACGGTCACCGGAATGGAGCACGCGCCGGCCGCCGCCCGAGAAGACGTAGTCGGTCGAGTAGTGCAGGAACGCCGCCCCCCAGCGTGCGGCCGCCCGTGCGGCGCAGGCCGGAGCTTCCACGTTCCCGCGGCGCGCCGCCCTGAGGTTCCGCTCGGCCCCTGCGACGTCCGACCAGGCGGCGGCGCAGACCACCCAGTCGGGGCGTCCCGCTTCAAAACGCGCGCCGGCGGCGGCAAGCGCGGCCGGATCGGCGGCATCCACCTCGCCTCTTCCCGGAGCCTCCACCCGGCCGGCCCCCGCCTCGCGCAGCATCGCGGCGAGCACCCGTCCGAGGCGGCCTCCGCCGCCCAGAATCAGCACGTCCGTCATGACCGACTCCCGCCGAAGTGCTCGAGCTCCCGGGCGATGAAGGGCCCCGTGACGCTCTGCGGCGCGCGCGCGACTGCGGCGGGCGCGCCCTCGGCGACGATCCGTCCACCCGCGTCGCCCCCGCCTGGTCCCATGTCCACCACCCAGTCGGCTGCCGCGGCCGCCCCCGGATCGTGCTCAATCACGAGCACGGTGTTGCCGAGGGCGGTGAGGCGCCTCAGGGCCGCGAGGAGCTTCGCCTCGTCGTCGAAATGGAGCCCCGTCGTCGGCTCGTCGAGGATGTAGATCGTGCGCCCATCGCCGCGCTTGGCGAGCTCGGCGGCGAGCTTCACGCGCTGCGCCTCGCCCCCGGAGAAGGTCGCGGCGCTCTGGCCGAGCCGCAGATACCCGAGGCCGACGTCACAGAGGGCGTCGAGGCGCCTCAGAATCATCGGCTGCGCGGCGAAGACTTCGCGCGCGGCCTCGGCGGAGAGGTCGAGGACGTCCGCGATCGAAAGCCCCTTCCAGCGGCATTCGAGCGTCTCGCGGTTGTAGCGCCGCCCGCCGCAGACCTCGCAGGTGACGAAGACGTCGGGGAGGAACTGCATCTCAAGGCGCACCACGCCGTCGCCGCCGCACGCCTCGCACCGCCCGCCCCGGGCGTTGAAGCTGAAGCGCGCCGCGTCGTAACCGCGCTCACGCGCCGTCAGCGTCTGCGCGAACACCTCGCGGATGAGCGTGAAGAGCCCCGTGTAGGTCGCCGCGTTCGAGCGCGGCGTGCGCCCGATGGGACTCTGGTCCACGGCAACGACGCGCTCGAAGTGCTCGAGCCCCTCGAGCGCCCGGTGGGGGAGCGCCCGCGCCTCGGCGCGGTTGAGCCGGCGCGCGAGCGCGGGAAGAAGCGTGTCGACCACCAGCGTGGACTTCCCCGACCCCGAAACGCCCGTCACCACCGTGAGCGCCCCGACGGGCACCGCGAAGTCCACGTCCTTCAGCGTGCGCCCGCAGGCGCCGCGGAG
>NZ_DAVZJY010000169.1:0-5434 GCF_052272535.1 Sutterella sp.
CGTTGGTCAAGTGGAGAATCCCCGTCCTTCAGGGCGGGGAGTGCGTCAACGGCATAAACTGCCCGAATTCACCACTTCCCTGGAGAAGATTGAGATGGTTCCCACCCGTCATCCGCTCGGCGACGTCATCCGCCGCCGCGGCGCTCTCGTGATTGACGGCGCCATGTCCACGGCGCTCGAGAAGCTCGGCATGGTTCTGAACGATTCGCTCTGGAGCGCCCGCGCGCTGATCGAACACCCTGAATTCGTCCGCGAGGTGCACCGGCAGTACTTTGAGGCCGGCGCCAACGCCGCCATCACCGACTCCTACCAGGCGACCGAGGCGGGCTTCGGCGCCAAGGGCTACACGGCCGAAGAGGCCCGCAATTGGATCCGCCGCGCCGCCGAACTCGCCCGCGAGGCGAAGAACGACGTGCTCCTCGACCATCCCGAGTGGGTCCCCGAGGACCTCCTCGTCGCGGGCGCGATCGGCCCCTACGGCGCGTACCTCGCCGACGGGAGCGAATACACGGGCGACTATCACCTCACGCGCGACGAGTACGTGAAGTTCCATCAGCTGCGCCTCGACGCGCTCCTCGACGGGGGCGCCGACGTGCTCGCGATCGAGACGCAGCCGCGGCTCGATGAAATCGAGGCCGTCCTCTCGATGATCGAGAACCGCAACGTCACCTGCTGGGTGACGGTGACCCTGAAGGACGGCGTCATGCCCGACGGCACGGCCCTCGAGACGTTCGCGAAGGCGATGGACGCCAACCCGCAGGTCGAGGCCTTCGGCCTCAACTGCGTGAAGCGCGAATGGGTCGAGCCCGCTTTGCTCAAGATGCGCGAACTCACGCAGAAGCCCCTCGTCGTCTACCCGAACTCGGGCGAGACGTACGATCCGGTGACGAAGACCTGGCACGCCGCGGGCCCGCACGAACCCTCCTGGAGCCACTACGTGCCGCTCTGGGAGAAGACGGGCGCGCTCTGCCTCGGCGGCTGCTGCCGCACGCTCCCGCAGGACATCTCCGAAATCGCGCGCCTCGTGGGCGCCGCGAAGAAGTAGGTTTCGGAGCCTCTCACGCCCGAACGCCCCGAACGCCCGGCCGCTCCCCCACGCCGTTGGGAGCTCCCGGGCGCTCAAGAAACAGCTCGGCCGGACCTCCCGAATGCGGGAGACCCGGCCGAATCCGTTTGAAGGAGGGCCTTCAGGCCCCGGAAGGGCCTGAAGGCCTTCAGAGGCGCTTCAGATAAGGCTCTCAGAGCTTTCCTTCCTTCTGAGCCTTGACGTGTTCGGCGACGGTCATGCCGAAGACGCCCGCACTCGTGAGCTGCGCGCCGCCGACATAGTTGTCGTAGAACAAGCCGCCCGCGGCGTTGCCGATGCAGAAGAGCCCTTCGATCGGCTGGTTCTCGGTGTCGAGCACCTGCGCCTCGGTGTTGATGAGCGGGCCGCCGAAGGTGGCCGTCATGCCGCCCTGGAAGGGCACGATGTAGAAGGGCGCCTTCTCGATCACCGGGGTCTTCGGGAGCGTGTTGGGCGGCGTCATCTGCGCGGCCTTGCCCGCCTTGACCGCTTCGTTCCAGTCGGAGACCGTCTTCTCGACGGCCTTCGGGTCGAGGCCCGCGGCCTTGGCGGCGGCTTCGAGCGTGTCGCCCGTGTAGACCGGTGCGTTCGTGCGGCGGTAGGACTCCCAGTCGTTCTTCAGAATCGGAATGTCGTGGGTCGTCTGGTCGCAGATCATGAAGGCCCAGTTGTCCGGAGTCTTCGCGGCGACGTCGCGCGCCATCTGCACGTAGGTCTGGCCTTCATCGGTGAAGCGCACGCCCTGCTTGTTGACGCAGATGCCGTTGTTCACGATGTTCAGGGGGTTGGCGCCGGTCGGGCCGTAGATCGGGCCGCAGTGGTACTGATCCACGTGCACGACCTTCGGCATGAAGGGCGCGGTGAGGACGATGTTCTCGCCAGCGATGATGCGCGAGCCGCGGATCGGCATCTTGGCGCCGGCCGAGCCGATGAACTGCGTCACCAACTCCTGGTTGGCCGAATAGCCGCCGGTCGCGAGGACGACGCCGTACTTCGACGTGACCTCGGAGAGGCCCGCCTTCGTCTTGATGCGCACACCCGTCACGTTGCCCTTCTTCGGGTCGGAGAGGAGCGCGACCACCTTGGTGCTCGTGCGGACTTCGACGCCGAGGCTCTTCGCCTTGTTGAGGAGCGTCATCGCGAGCTGCGCGCCGCCCGGCTTCACTTCGCCCGTGACGAGGTGCGCGCGGGTGAGCATCGGCCAGACGAGGTGGGCGCCGGTCGCGAAGTTCACGCCGCAGTAGGAGTGCATCCACTCGAGGAGCCGTGTGCAGTTGTCGACCACCTTCTTCGTGAGGGCGGGGACGGCCTGCTGCTGCGAGACCTTCATCATGTCGTTGTAGAAGGCTTCGGCCGTGTCGTTCGCGACGCCCTTGGCCTTCTGGAACGAAGTGTTGACGCCGAGCAGGAACCCTGCCGCGTAGATCGTGTTGCCCGCAGGCATGGGCATCTTTTCAAGGAGGAGGGGCTTCAGGCCCAGTTCGGCCGCGCGCACGGCGCAGACGAGGCCGCCGCAGCCGGCGCCCACGATGATCAGGTCGTACTTCGCCTTCGGGGCGGCCTTCGCCTCAACGGCGGCGGCGCCGCCGAACATCCCCGCGGTGCCGAGCGCACCTGCAGCGGCGGTCTTGAAGAACTCTCTACGGTTTTCCAACATTTTGGGAATCTCCTTTCTTCCTGTCGGTCCGTGAGGCGCCTTCCTGCGCCCTCCGAGTCGTCCTGGGTGAACGACGGGAAGGCGTCCGGCGGGCCGGCTTTCACCAAATGCTGTGCGGCAGATTACCCCCGGGGAAAACCGATGGATGCGGGCGCTGAAGAGCATTTGATCTGAGGCCGCAGGCTTTACCTTTGTTGCGAATTGTTTCTGGCATGCGGCTTGAGAATCGCCCGCATGATCCTCAAGCCGCAGTCAAGAGAAAAGCCGCCCGGACGTTGAGGTCCGGACGGCTCTCGGGAAAATGCTGCTCAAAACGCCGATGCGGGCGGAGAAGGCGGGTGAACTACTGGCGGAGCTCCCGCGGAACGCGGTGGGGTTCGGCCGAGACGGTCGAGCGGAAGGGATTGATGTCGATTCCGCCGCGGCGCGTGAAGGACGCCTGGACCTCGAGCACCTTGAGGTCGAAGCGCGTGCGCAGGTCGTGGAAGATCTGCTCGACGCACTGCTCGTGGAAGCCGCGGTGACGGCGGTAGGAGGCGAGGTACTTGAGGAGCGACGCCGGATCCACGGGCTCGCCCGCGAGGTGGAGCGAAATCGACGCGAAGTCGGGCTGCCCCGTCACCGGGCAGAGCGAGCGGAAGACGTTCGTGGACCAGCAGACGGCGGCCGTGCGCGGGCCGCCCTCGGTGCGCCTGAGGAGCTCGGGATTAACCTCGAAGTCCTCGACCTCGACGTCGGGGCACATGGCTTCGAGGAGATCGCCCGGCATGGGCTCGACCAGGGTCTTCCAGGTCCCGAGCGGGTGCACCGCCGCCTTCACGGGGCCGCCCGCGGCGGCGCTGAGGTCGCGCGTGAGGATCGACTCGGCCTCTGCCGCGCCACCGGCGAGCCGCGTCATCGCGAAGCTCATCGCATAGAGCTTGAGCGACTTCGACTCGATGATCGACGGGGTCGAGGCGGGAACATGGAGCTCCACCTGCGCCGCCTGCGGCAGTCCCCGGGCGTTGAGCCAGGAGAACTCATAGAGACGCCAGACGTCCGTGCCCTGAAAGTCGTGGTCGCCGATCGCGTCGCGGCCGAGGCTGCGGGCGATGGGCTGCAGGAGCTCAGGGCTGTAGGCCTCGGCGTAGGTGGTGGCGCGGCCGAGCTGCGTTCCCTCGGGTTCGGGCATCAGGACGGGCATGAAGTGTCTCCGAAGAGTGGCGAAGCCCGCATTATGCCCTGCGGGTGCCCGGAACGGGCGTGAGAAGAGGCTTCCCGGCGAGGCCGAGGCGGATGTTCTCGCAGACGAGATCCGCCATGGCGCAGCGGGTTTCGACGGTCGCCGACCCGATGTGCGGGGCGAGGACGACGTTCTCGAGCTTCATGAACCCGGCCTCCACTTCGGGCTCGTGCTCGAAGACGTCGAGCGCGGCGCCGGCGATGCGCTTCTCCTCGAGCGCGCGGATGAGCGCCGCCGTGTCCACGAGGGCGCCGCGGGCGATGTTGACGAGGTACCCCTCGGGTCCGAGGGCGTCGAGAACCTCGGCGTTGACGAGGTGGTGCGTTTCGGGCGTCGCGGGAATCACCACGACGAGGACGTCCGCCCAGGCGGCGAGCGACTTCACGTCCTCAAAGCGCCGCCAGGGCACGTCCTTCGGGTGCTGCGACGTGTAGCCCACCTCCATGCGGAAGGCTTCGGCGCGCTGCGCCACGACGCGCCCGATGCGCCCGAGGCCCGCGACGCCGATGCGGCGCCCGGCGATGCGCCGTCCGAGCGGGAAGTTTTCCTTCGGCCACCGGCCCGCGCGCACAAAGGCGTCGGCCTGCGGGAGCCGGCGCGTGATGGAGAGCATCAGTCCGACGGCGAGGTCGGCGACGTCTTCGGAGAGCACGTCGGGCGTATGGGCGCAGAGGAGGTTCCGGCGGGCGATCTCCTCGACGTCGAAGCCGTCGTACCCGACACCGAAGTCGGCGACGATTCTGAGGTTCGGGTAGAGGTCGAGCTCGGCCTTGGGCACCTTGAGGTTCGAGGCGCCGACCAACACGTCCACGTGGGGCGCGATGTCGGCGAGCGCTTCGGGCGTGAGCTCGTCGCGTTGGAAGACCCGGCCGATTTCCGGGAGGCGCGGCAGGAGCGGGTGCGTCGTGATGCGGCTCGCGATGAGATTCATGATGAGGGGGCGGCCTTCGAGCATCGGATTCGTCCTTTGAAAAGAGAGAGGGATCAGTCGAGTCTAGCGGAGTGCGGGGACTGCGGCCCGAGCGGCGGGCGCCCGGGACCAGTCCTGCGGCGTTCCCGCCGCAGTCCTCCCGGAGACCTTCGGGGCGCCTCGAGGGCAAGGCAAAGATGCGTCATGGACGTTGCCTTTGTGCAAGGAAATGCATCCTGAGAATGAGCTGCCCCGAGCAAGCCGGCCCTCCATCGGCTAAGCTAGCCCGTTCGTCGTAGACGCCTCTTTCCCGCATGACGCGTCGACGGCCCGTATACAAAACCTTTCAGGGGCATCCCGTGCATCGTTGAGGCCGGCGCCGCGGATCTCGCCTCCACCCCCAAAGATGCAGCACCCCACCACTGAGAACCCGAAGCAGGTCTTCTCCCGCCGACTTGAGATCTGGCGGGCGAACGGCGCCGGCGCCGCGGCGCGCTTCGTGAACGGCTTCTTCCTCGCGCTTCTGCTCGTCTTCATTCCGCTCGAGCACGGCCCCTTCCGGGCGGTGGCGGCGAGAAA